>JAEDML010000061.1 GCA_016303035.1 Clostridiaceae bacterium
TTGCTTTGTTATTGACGGCGGCGGCAACATTGTATACCATCCTCAGCAGCAGCTGCTGTTTTCGGGTATTAAATCCGAAAATTCCGAATACATTTCATCCTTGTCGGACGGCGTACATTTTGAAAAAAATCTCATTTATACACTTAATACTACAGCGGATAAGCGCTGGCGGATTGTAGGCGTTAACTTTACCGAAGAGCTGGCGGCAGAACGCCGCACGCAGATTATAACCAGCGTTTTAATCTCGTTTTTCTGCTGCGCCGTAATAGCCGTTACCGTCCTGATAATTTATTCGAAAATTGTAAATATGCCCGTAAAAAGGCTTATGAACGCTATGACTGACTTTGAAAATGAAGCCGAGCATTTCCGATTTGAAGGCGAAACCGAAGCTGTAACTGAGTTACAGTCGCTGTCAGATTCCTTTAAACATATGACTGAAAAAATACAAGACCTTATGGAAAGGGTGCGAAAAGAGGAGGCAGAGGTTAGAAAGACCGAATTAAAGGCATTGCAGGCGCAGATAAATCCGCATTTTTTGTACAATACGCTTGATTCTATACAATGGATGTGCGAGCGCGGCAAAAACGAAGACGCAATAAAGATGGTCGGCGCTTTGGCGCGGCTTTTCAGAATAAGTATCAGCCGCGGGCGCGAGCTTATAACCATAAAGGAAGAGTTACAGCACGCTGAAAACTATCTTATAATACAAAGCTATCGTTATAAGGATCAGTTCTCATACAGCTTTGATGTGCAGGAGGGGCTTGAAGGGTATCTTTGTAATAAAATTACAATTCAGCCGCTTATTGAGAATGCTATTTATCATGGCATTGACCGTATGGTCGACAAGGGAGAAATCATTGTTAAGGTTAAGGAAGCCTATGACAATAATAATGATATTTTAATTATTGTGAGCGATAACGGCGTCGGAATGACCGAGGAGCAATGCCGCAAAGTTTTGCAAAAGGACCGCAGCGATTCGGGCGGTATCGGCGTTAAAAATGTAAATGACCGACTTAGAATCTATTTCGGAGAAAGCTACGGACTAACAATACAAAGCGAGCTTGATGTCGGCACAACCGTAACCGTGCGTATACCCAAAATAGAAAGGGAGGCGCAAAATGAAATTTAAAGCAATTTTGTCCTTAATACTGTGCTTAATACTTACGGCGGGACTTTGCGCCTGCAATACCGACAAGCGCAATAATAAAATAAGAATAGCGGTAATTGCAAAATCCGAGGATTCTGATTTTTGGCACGCGGTAAAAAAAGGTGTAGATACCGCCGCTACGGAATATAATGTAGATGTCACCTTCGAAGGACCCCAAAACGAGGAAGATTATATTACGCAGAACAGTATGATTGAACGCGCGGCAAAGGACGGTGCGGACGCGATAGTTCTTTCGGCTATTAACTATTATCAGTCTGCGGAAAGTGTAAATAAAGCCGCAAGGCTGGGCTCAAAAATCGTAACTATCGACAGTGATGTTGATTCTTCAAATGTCAGTCTTTTTATAGGCACCGATAATATCGAGGCCGGAAGAGCCGCAGGGAAAGCCGCAATCGAAGGATTTTCGCAAAATTCCGAAATATACATCGGACTTGTAAATTATTACGAAAGCAGCGATAACGGTATTCAGAGAGAAAAGGGATTTCGTGAATATATAAGCAATATTCCGAATGCACAGATTGTTGCCGGCATAAATGTTGACAGCAATACCCAAAGCGCAGAAGAAGGCTCTATATCGCTTTTAAACGATTATCCGCAGATAAATGTGCTGGTCGGGTTTAATGAATGGATGACTCTGGGCGTAGGAAACGCTATAAATAAGCTATCGCTTTCCGATAAGGTGCTCGGAGTAGGTTTTGATACTAATATCGTTTCGGTAGGTATGATTGAAACAGGGGAAATGGACGCGCTGATTGTGCAAAATCCGTTTGCGATGGGATATCTCGGGGTAATGAACGCCGCAAGGCTAGCAGCGGGCGAGGCGGTTGATGAAGGCTCGGTTTATACCGAGGTAACTACGGTAAACAGAGAAAACCTTTTTGACGAGGATATTCAAAAAATTCTTTTCCGTTTCGGATAAAAAACCGAGGTATGGTTTTGTTTAAAAATCATACCTCGGTTGCTTTTAAAATCCGCTTAATTCTGAATTCACGCGGCGTCATTCCTGTTTTGCTTTTAAAAATACGGTTAAAGTTTCTTACGGTTTCAAAGCCGCAAAGCAGTGATATTTCCGCAATATCCTTATCGGTTTGATTAAGATATTCCTTTGCAAGCTCGGTGCGGTAATTGTTTACATAGCAGGAGAAGCCCATACCGAAATTTGCGTTAAAAAATGAGGATAGATAGCAATAGCTGTATCCCATATCCTTTGAAATATCTTTAAGGCTGATATTGTTGCGGTAATTGTCCTGAATATAAAAAGCAAGCGAGTTTATAAGCATAAAGTCCGATTCATTTGTTTTAAGCATTTTGCTGTGCTTGAAAACTTGACTGCAAATTCCGTAAAGAACAGATTTTATTAAAAATTTATCGCTTTGCCCGTCCTGTAAAACCCTGCATACAAGGTCGTCTTTGAAGGAAAAAACAGGATTTTCAAAATGGTAGCCCTTAATCTTTTTGTAAAATTCATTAACCCAGTCGTTAGAAAAAACGCATAAATAGCTTTTGCAGTAATTCTCGGTTTTATATGAATGTATCTGACCGGGGAGTATCATTATTCCCTGACCGGACTTCAATTCAAATATTTGTCCTTCAACCTCGCATTTAAGTACGCCTTCATAAACAAACGATATTTCAAAGCTTCTGTGCGTATGCTTTTGAAAATCAAGGTTTATATCATTCTGATTATAAATGTATTCAATTTTATCCGATCTGTGTTTTTCAAAATCTATCATATCAATCACCTAAACTTATGTCTATAATTATAAAACATATTTCTTGTATTTTCAAGGGGACAAATGTTATCATTTAATTAGTCTTACAGACTAAGATTTTACGGAGGTGCTTTTATGGAATACTTTAAATTTATTGACAAGGTAAAATATGAGGGAAAGGACAGCAAAAATCCCATGTCCTTCAGGTATTATGACAAGGACAGGGTGATAATGGGCAAAAAAATGTCCGAGCATCTGCCCTTTGCAATGGCATGGTGGCATACTCTCGGCGCCTGCGGCGCGGATATGTTCGGTTCCGGAACTGCCGATAAATCCTTCGGCAGCGAAGAAAAAACAATGGCTCATGCAAGGGCAAAGGTAGACGCCGGCTTTGAATTTATGACAAAGCTCGGTATAGAATACTTCTGCTTCCACGATGTGGACCTTGTACCCGAGAGTGAGGATATAAACATAACAAATAAGAGACTTGATGAAATTTCCGATTATATCCTTGAAAAATGCAAGGAAACGGGAATTAAGTGCCTTTGGGGTACCGCTAATATGTTCGGTAATCCCAAATTTATGAACGGCGCAGGCAGCACAAACAGCGCTGAGGTTTATTGCTTTGCGGCGGCGCAAATCAAAAAGGCGCTCGATATTACGGTGAAATTAGGCGGCAGGGGATATGTCTTCTGGGGCGGCAGAGAGGGTTATGAAACCCTGCTTAATACCGACGTTAAGCTTGAACAGGAAAATATTGCAAGGCTTATGAGAATGGCGGTTGATTACGGCAGAAAAATCGGATTCAAGGGTGATTTCTATATCGAGCCTAAGCCGAGGGAGCCTATGAAGCATCAGTATGATTTCGACGCGGCAACCGCAATCGGATTCCTGCGCCGCTACGGACTGGATAAGGACTTCAAGATGAATATTGAGGCAAACCATGCAACCCTTGCGGGTCACACCTTCCAGCACGAGCTTCGCATTTCCGCTGTTAACGGAATGCTTGGGTCAATTGACGCCAATCAGGGCGATACGCTTTTGGGCTGGGATACCGATGAATTCCCGTTTGATGTATACGAAGCTACGATGTGTATGTATGAGGTGCTCAATGCAGGCGGACTTACGGGCGGATTTAATTTTGACGCTAAAAACCGCAGACCGAGCAATACATACGAGGATATGTTCTACGGTCATATTCTTGCTATGGATACCTTTGCGCTGGGACTGATAAAGGCCGCAGAGCTTATTGAGGACGGCCGCCTTGCGAAGTTTGTCAAGGAGAAATATTCCAGCTTTAACGAAGGCATAGGAAAGAAAATAGTAAGCGGCGAAGCAACCCTTGAAGAGCTTTCCGATTATGCCTGCAAAGTCGGTAAAACCGAAATGCCTATGTCGGGAAGACAGGAATACCTTGAAACAATAATAAATCAGATTCTGTTTTGAGGTGTGAAATGAAATACTATATAGGTATTGATTTAGGAACTTCCTCGGTTAAGGTCTTAATGCTTGAAAGCGGCGGAAAGGTTATCGGCAGCGTTACAAAGGAATATCACCTATACTTTCCGCAGGACGGCTGGAGCGAGCAGAATCCTGAGGACTGGTACAATCAAACCGTCGCGGCGCTTACTGAGCTCCTCGACGGTAAGGATTGCGATAAGGTAGCTTCGATATCGTTTTCGGGTCAGATGCACGGGCTTGTTACGCTTGATGATAATAACGAGGTTATCCGCCCCGCGATACTTTGGAACGATTCAAGAAGTCAGCAGGAAACCGATATGTTAAATAAGGACAAGGATTTTCTGCTTGACAGCACAGGCAATATAGCCTTTGCGGGATTTACGCTTCCGAAGCTTCTGTGGCTTAAAAAGCACGAACCTGAAAATTATGCGAAAATCAAAAAGGTATTGCTTCCTAAGGACTATCTTTCATACCGTCTTACGGGAAATTTTTGCACCGACGTTTCGGACGCCTCAGGCACGCTGTATTTTGATGTAGAAAACCGCTGTTGGTCAAAGCCGATTCTTGAAAAATTCAATATAGATGAAAATTGGCTGCCGAGGGTTCTTGAAAGCGACGAATGTGCAGGAAATCTTAAATCCGAGCTTGCAAAGAGTTTGGGTCTTGCAGATGTTAAGGTAATTATAGGCGCGGGCGATAATGCCGCCGCGGCAATAGGTACGGGCACCGTAAAGGACGGAGACTGTAATATCTCATTAGGTACAAGCGGTACTGTATTTACCGTAAGTGATGAATTTAGGCTTGACAGGGAAAGCGCTATTCATTCCTTTTGCAGCGCGGGCCGCAATTATCATCAAATGGCGTGTATGCTTTCGGCGGCAACCTGCTGTAATTGGTGGGTAGAGAAGATACTTTCCGACGATTATTCCTCGGTTGAAAGTCAAAAGGAAAAGCTGGGCGAAAACAAGGTCTTCTTCCTCCCGTATCTGATGGGGGAGAGATCTCCGCTTAATGATTCCGAGATAAGGGGTATGTTTTACGGGCTTTCCCTTGCGACCGAAAAGGACGAAATGAGCCTTGCGGTTTTAGAGGGAGTGGCGTTTGCACTCAGGCAGAATATTGAAATCATCCGCAATATGGGCATAGATATTACCTCATCAAGCATTTGCGGCGGCGGTACAAAAAATAAGCTGTGGCTTAAAATTATCGCGAATGTTTTAGGTATAGAGCTTAATATACCGCAAAGCGGAGAGGGCGCTTCCCTGGGGGCAGCAATTCTTGCGGCTAAGGGTGAAATGACATCCGAAGCCTATGCCGAGCTTGAAAAAAACATATATCGTATTAAGGAAAAAATAGCACCGGAAAATGAACTTGTGGAAAAATACGATACAAGGTATAATACCTGGAAAAAGCTTTATCCGGCTTTAAAAAATATTCAAAGTTAAGGACAACATAAAAAGGCGCCGTATTGCGTTTTAGCAATACGGCGCCTCTTTTATATGATTAAAGCAAAACATAATAAAAAGTATTAAGCATTTAAAGAATTATTTTTCTTCCTTTATTTCTTCCAAAGCGGCGCGAACGGCGGAAATTACAAAAGCCGAAAAAGTACAGTCTTTACCCTTGATTGCCGCTTCAACATTTGCGATAACATCGTTTGGAAATCTTATGGTTTTGTTCGTAGTCGGGGGAATGGACGGAATTTTAAATTTTGACAAGTAATCACCACGAAATACAAATTTTATTGCATATAGTATGCTCTGACGCAACCTAAAAATCAGCATTGCAATTGCAATGCAAATATGCTATTATTTATGTTGACAAGTAGCGAAGCGATATAATACTATTATCAATGCAATCAGTATTATTATGTATCTTTAAAAGCAAATATTTTTTTGTGATGAGAACATTAAGTGTAGTTGTATCAGGGCTATACTACCGTAAACTGCATATTTATGTCGTTTAGTACATCATACCAACCGCCGATATCAATACTGTTTTCATATATGTATTTTAAAAAGGATACCGCGTTTTCAAAAGATGCGGACGAGCATATACATGCCTGCGTGAGCACATCCGACCCGGTTTCCTCCTTTATCAAGAGGTATATCCCTTCGGGAATAATCTTTGCAGAATAGGTAACGGTACGGCGTTTTTGCAAGCCTTCTATTTCGGAGTATTGATTTATAAATGTGCATGTTGTCTGTTTTCTCATTATCACTTTTCTCCTTTTAAATTAAAAAACGGAATTTTAATAATATTATTGTTTGGTATGATTTTAAAAGGATTTTTTGATATTGTAAATACGCAAATATGAAAGACGGTTGCAAATATGCAATTTTGGGTTGCACGGTTACAATAAAAGAAACATTCTATAATAGAAATGCAAATATGAAAGGAACAGTGTATGAACACTAACGATTTAAAAAAATTAAAGGTTGAAAGCAAGCTGACAACAAAACAGATATCTGATTTGAGCGGAATTCCGGAAAGCACTATAAGCAGAATTCTTTCGGGACAAACCGACAATCCGTCCTTTGATACAATCTGTGCAATTGTTAAGGCAATGGGCGGTTCTCTTGATAAACTTACCGATATAACGACCGGTTCCGATTCTAAGGATTTAGCATCGCTTGTTGCGCTTTATGAAAAAATTGTTTCCGAAAAGAATCGGTATATTAAGATGCTTATTACTATCTGCTGTGTTTTGGTTGCCGTGTTGATTTTTATTATACTTTTAGACGCGGCGAACGGCACAATCGGATTTGTAAGATACTGAACAGAAGAGCAGAGTTTCAACCTAATGGTTAGAACTCTGCTCTTTGGCCCGCCTGAAGGGATTTTGTCTCGGCACTGCCGTGCCTATCGCCTCGCTTTGCTCGTTGCCGCGGCTAAAAAACAGTCCACCGGACTGTTTTTTTACGCCTTGTTCGAATCCCTTCAGAACGGAAGAGCAGAGCTCCAACCTAATGGTTAGAACTCTGCTCTTTGGCCCGCCTGAAGGGATTCGAACCCCCGGTCTTCAGAATCGGAATCTGCTGCGTTATC
>JAEDML010000062.1 GCA_016303035.1 Clostridiaceae bacterium
AAAAGCGGTAGCCCGACTGCCTGTCAACCTCGGCAGGAATCAGAAGACCCTGCTTTTCATAAAACCTAAGTGCCTTGACCGTAAGCATAGAAAGCTTTGAAAATTCGCCGATTTTAAACATCATATCGCCTCCGCGGACTTATCATAAGCTATCCCCTTAGAGGAGAGTCAACATATTTTTTAATAATTTTACCGATTATCTTTTCAAGGTCCTTAAATAGGTCTTCTGCGCATCTGTAATACGGTAGCTTTCGGTTGCCTTTTGAATGGTTTTGTTATGTACCCAACGGGTAAGAATATTATTTTCAAGGTAGGCAATAGTGCTTTCCCACTGCTTTGCAAGCGCAGTTGCGAAATACCACGCCGTCATCATATTAACATAGTATTCCGAGCTTTCCGTATTTGACGCCTTTTCTAAATACTTTTCATCGAACAAACCGTCAAGAAAATATGTCATTAAACATTCTATGCCGAAGCGCAGGGTATAGGTGCTGTCCGAACTAAGCCATCGGTCAACTTCGTTGACAAGCAAATCGGTATTCTTTTTAAATGCCTTCGGACGGATACCGTCGCAAACCGCCCAGTTGTTTACATAGGGCAGAAAGCGATTAAGCTCGCGCAAACATTCGTTAAAATCCTTGATCTCGTTTATTATGAACGCGTGAAGCATATTTTCTTCGTGGAACCTGTGAGGTAACAAACTCAAATACTCCCCGATATTATTATCGTTTTTAAGTTCTTTTGCAAGCGCGCGCAAAAGCGGCGACCTGACTCCTATAATACTTTCGGGGCTTATGTTGGGTATAAGCCTTGCAGTAAAGAGCTTATATTCGTTATCCTTTATAGAGAAAAGTTTTTCTAAAATTCTATCTCTCATCTTTGCTGTACCACTCAAGAATAGGGGAAAGGTTTTCAGCGGAGACAAAATCGCCGCCGTCCGCAAGCATTTTCAGCATTTTATCTTCGTCGGGAGTGCGGTCGGATTTATTCGCAAG
Organism: Clostridiaceae bacterium; assembly: GCA_016303035.1. GTDB lineage: Bacteria > Bacillota > Clostridia > Oscillospirales > Acutalibacteraceae > UBA737. The sequence continues at coordinate 996 of JAEDML010000062.1, forward strand.
ACCTTTTCCGACGGTTTTTGCCATAATACTCATCATAAATTTATAGACTCCGTGAAGCTTGCTTATATCAAAGCCTCCTTGAAGGGTAAAAACAGGCAGTTCTTTCGGTAGCGCATTATTTTTTCTGATATCATTTATCTGCGAGCCGCTTTCTCCCATTCCAACACCGCACACGGCCGAGACGGTAAAGCGCTTTGAAGCCCTTTTGTATCCCTTTACAACTCCTGCCATAAGCCAGCCGAGGTAAATAACAGGGGTCCCTTTGTCAAGCACCGTTGCGTCTTTAAGCGAATAAAAGGGAAGCCCCGTCTCTTTTGACAGTAACTCGGCATATTTTTTGGTATAACCTGTATTTGAGGTGTAAACTACTGCGCATATATTTTTCATAATATCTCCGTTCTGCCGCTGTGATAAGCCTGCGGCTGTTAGACTTAATGTGTATATAAAACTGTATTACATAAATATAAATCTTCCAAAAAGGAGTAATTCAGGTATTTTTAGGCTTGTGTATATTGCGGATGGTCTTTTTAGACCGTCCGTTTTTCTTTGCCTTAGGCGAACCTTTTATGTTATCCGGCGCTACAAGACAGTTTTTACCCGTACCGATAAGGTCGTACCGTCCCGCCTTTTTTAGGGCTGACAGCACAAGCGCACGGTTTTCGGGCTTATAGTACTGTAAAAGGGCGCGCTGACGCGCCTTCTCTTCGGGAGTGCGGGGAACATATATAGGTTTCAGCGTATACGGGTCAAGCCCCGTGTAGAACATACAGGTGGAAACGGTGCCCGGTGTCGGATAAAAATCCTGCACCTGTTCGGGGTGCATACCCTCCTTTTTAAGAAAGCGCGACAGCTCAATAGCGTCATTTACCGTGCTCCCGGGGTGCGAGGACATAAGATACGGCACAAGGTATTGCTTCTTTCCGGCGCTTTCGGTAAGCTCGTAAAACCGCTTTTTAAATTTGTTGTAGACCTCTATTTTAGGTTTACCCATTGCCTTAAGCACATTGTCGGAACAGTGCTCGGGCGCCACCTTAAGCTGTCCGCTTATATGGTGGTTTATAAGCTCCTTAAAAAATGTCTCGTCACGGTCGGCAATCAGGTAATCGAACCGTATACCTGAGCGTATAAATACCTTTTTTACCTTAGGAAGAGCTCTGATTTCTCTAAGCAGCTGCAAATAATCACTGTGGTCTGCCTTAACCGCAGGGCACATTTCGGGCGCAAGACACTTTTTATCTGCGCATAAGCCGCGTTTTAACTGCGCCCCGCAGGACGGGGAGCGGAAATTTGCTGTGGGACCGCCTACATCGTGTATGTACCCCTTAAAATCAGGCATTTCGGTTATTTTTACGGCTTCTTCAAGCACCGATTCGTGGCTTCTTGAAGAAATCTGCCTGCCCTGATGATATGCAAGCGAGCAGAAGTTACATGCGCCGAAGCAACCGCGGTTATGAATAATAGAAAACTTTACTTCCTTTATTCCGGGCACTCCTCCGAGCGGCTCATAGCTTGGGTGGTAATCCCTCATAAACGGCAGGGAATAAACTTTATCCATTTCCTCGGTATTAAGCGGCGGCATAGGCGGATTTTGTACTACAATAAGGTCTCCGTGGCGCTGAATAACGGTTCTGCCGCGAACGGCGTCATGCTCCTCCTGCTGAATTCGGCAGGATATTGCGTATTGCCGCTTGCCTTTGTCGTCAGGACGCGAAACCTGCTCGAAAGACGGACATTCGCGCGCGTTCAGGGCTTCGTAATCGTTGGTTTTTACAAGGTAGCAGGTACCCCTTATATCCTTTAAGTCGCGCAAAGTCTCTCCGCCGCTTAATCGGTCGGCGATTTCAACAATATGCTTTTCGCCCATTCCGTACATAAGCAGGTCGGCACCCGAATCTATGAGTATCGACGGTCTTACGCAGTCGTCCCAGTAATCATAATGGGCAAATCTTCTTAAAGAGGCTTCAAGACCGCCTATCGCAATCGGGACATCGCCGTAAAGCTCGCGCAGCTTCTTGCAGTAGACTATAACCGCCCTGTCGGGCCTTCCTCCGCTTTTTCCGCCGGCAGTATAGGCGTCGTCATGTCTGCGCTTTTTTGCCGCGGTGTAATGGGCGACCATTGAGTCAATATTACCTCCGTTTACCAGAAAGCTAAGCCGCGGTCTGCCGAAACGGCGGTAATCGTCATCGCTTTTAGGCTGAGGCAGAATACACACCTTATAACCCGCATTTTCAAGCACACGGGATATTATAGCCGTGCCGAAGCTCGGGTGGTCGACATACGAATCCCCCGTAACTATGACAAAATCGGCTTCATTCCAGCCGTAATCACGCATTTCTTTTTTTGTTATCGGTAAAAAAGGCATAAACTCATCCCACTTTTAAATATATATTTATTGTATCATAAAATAAGATGTTCCACAAGGAGATAAATCATATGGATGATTTTGAAAATCCTGAAAATATGCCCGAGGAAAATAAGCCCGAACGAAAATCAATTGCGGCTTCGCTGATTACGGCACAGGCAGTATGCACAGTAATAATACTCATTGCCGTTCTTGTTATGAAATACTTTTTCGGAGGTTATTATAAAACGGTTAAAAAATGGTATGATAAAAACTTCTGCGCCGAAACTTCCATAAGTGAGGTGCTGGAGGACTCCGGCGGTGAGCGCGATGAGATTTAAGCTTTTCGGTACAGAAATATACGTTTCCTTTCTGTTTGCGGCGGTTATAACGGTTATGCTTGCAACCGACCGCACCGGTCTTGTACTGCCGGCGCTTTTTGCGGTGTTTATGCATGAGATAGGCCACCTTTTTGCCATGTGGGTGGCGGAATGTGCCCCTAAGCAGATACGGCTTATTCCCGCGTCGGTTCAAATTGTAAGAGGATTGCCTAAACGAAAGGGCGGAGAGCTTGCCGTAGCCCTTTGCGGCCCCGCGGCAAATATAATTCTCTTTATAACACTTTACATAAACTATGCGTCCTTCGGTAATGAAACGTCGCTTTATTATGCTCTGCTTAATCTTGTGATAGGCGTGTTCAACCTTCTGCCGATAAACGGGCTTGACGGCGGTACCGTGATTTATCTTATACTTTGCCGTAAGCACGAGATTTACCGAGCGTCGCTTATCATGAGAATTATAACTGCACTTTCTGCGGCGGTGGTTTTGGTTACCGCGATTTTGATGGCGATAAACGGTAAAATCAACATTTCACTTTTTATAATAGGAATCTATTTTTTAATAACCGCGCTGATAAAAATGTAGTTGAAAGAAATGTGCGTTTGTTGTATGATATATAAAAACAGGATACGGAGAAAAATATGGATAACAAACGCTTTGAGCAGCTGCTGCTTGCGGTTCAAAAGCCGGGAAGATACTCCGGCGGTGAGGTAAACAGTATTGTAAAAAACAAAGGTGATGTAGATGTAAGATTTGCATTCTGCTTTCCAGATACATATGAAATCGGTATGTCGCACCTCGGTATGAAAATTTTGTATTCTCAGTTTAACAAACGCGAGGATATATGGTGCGAGCGCGTTTTTGCACCTTGGATTGATTTTGAGAAGGTGATGCGCGAAAACAATATACCGCTTTTCGGACTTGAGAGCAGGGACAGTATTGCGGAGTTTGATTTTATCGGTTTTACCATGCAATATGAAATGTGCTATACCAATGTGCTTAATATGCTTGACCTTGCAGGGCTTCCGCTTAAAAGCTGTGACCGAAACGCCCTGTCTCCGATTGTAGTAGCAGGGGGACCGTGCGCCTGTAATCCGGAGCCGCTTGCGGATTTTATCGACCTGTTTTTCCTCGGCGAAGGGGAGGAGGTCGACCTCGAGGTAATCGACCTTTATAAGGAGGTTAAAAAGTCAGGCGGCAGCAAGCAGGAATTCTTATGCCGAGCGGCAAAAATCGAGGGCGTTTATGTACCCTCGCTTTACGATGTAGCCTATAATGAAGACGGAACCGTAAAATCGGTAACACCGTCGGACGGCGCGCCGGCTACCGTAAAAAAGCGTATTATTAAGGATATGGACAGCGCTTATTATCCTGATAAATTCGTAGTGCCGTATATTGAAATAGTGCATGACCGCATTGTTCAGGAAATCTTCCGCGGCTGTATACGCGGTTGCAGATTTTGTCAGGCGGGTTACATATACCGCCCCGTGCGCGAAAAAAGCGCAGATACCGTAAACCGCCAGGCAAGAGACTTATGCGCGAGCAGTGGCTATGACGAAATATCTATGTCGTCTCTAAGCACAAGCGACTACCGCGAGTTAGAACCATTGCTTAACAAAATGCTCGAATGGACCGAGCCGAATCATATAAGCCTTGCTCTGCCGTCGCTCCGCATTGATAATTTCTCGGACGAGCTTCTTCAAAAAATCAATCATGTAAGGAAAAGCGGACTGACCTTTGCGCCCGAGGCCGGAACGCAGAGACTGCGCGATGTTATAAACAAAAACATCACAGAGGAGGAGATACTTCGCACCTGCAGAACTGCATTTGCCGGGGGATACACCGCGGTCAAGCTCTACTTTATGCTGGGTCTGCCCACCGAAACCGATGAGGATTTAAAGGGTATTGCCGACCTCGGTCAAAAAATAGTAAATGAATTTTATGCGCTTGAAAACCGTCCTCGCGGCAAATCGGTCACGGTTACAATAAGCGTTGCAACATTTGTACCCAAGCCGTTTACTCCGTTTGAATTCGAACCGCAGATAACCAAGGCGGAAATGGAGAGGAAACAGCAGTATCTCAGAAGCTGTATTACCACAAAAAAGATAACCCTTAACTGGCACGATTCCTCTACAAGCTTTTTGGAGGGAGCCTTTGCGCGCGGAGACCGCAGAATGGGTAAAATAATCGAAGCCGCATATAAAAAAGGCTGCCGTTTTGACGGCTGGAGCGAATGCTTCGACCTTGAAAAATGGCTTCAAGCGTTTGAGGAATGCGGAATATCGCCCGATTTTTATTCGGCACGCAAAAGGGAATTCGATGAGGTAAATCCGTGGGATCACCTTGATTACGGCGTTACAAAGAGATTTTTAACGGCACAAAACAAGCTCGCGCACAAGGCGGTAACAACCCCTAATTGCCGCGAAAAATGCGCAGGCTGCGGCGCCGATTGCTACGGGGAGGGCGTGTGCTATGAAAAACGTTAGAATTTTTTTCACCAAATCGGGACGAATGAAATTCGTTTCACATCTTGATATGAACCGCTTTATGTCCCGCGCATTAAAGCGCGCTGAAATTCCGATATGGTATACCGAGGGGTATAATCCGCATCCGTATATCAACTTTGCACTGCCGCTTTCCTTAGGCTTTGAAGGTCGGTATGAGATTATGGATATTAAGACCGAGGACGAAATCGGATTTGATGAGATATTCAAACGCCTGTCGGCGGTATGCCCTGACGGTATAAAAATCTTATCCGTATCGGAGCCGATAGATAAAACCGCGCGTATAGCCTTCGCAAGGTTTGAAATAGTATTTGATACTAAAAGCAGTGTTTTTTTTGAACATCTGCAAGCCTTTTTAGACCGCGAAAGTATAGTATGTACTAAAACCACCAAAAAGGGCGGCAGTAAGGAAATCGACCTTGCGCCTAAAATCAGGCAGAAAAATATATCGGACAATACCCTTATGCTGCTGCTTCCGGCAGGACCGCAGGAAAATATAAATCCCACGCTTTTGCTGGACGCGTTTTTCGAGCAGACCGACAGCGAATATGTATGCTACTGCGTAACGCGGACAGAAATTTTAGACGACGGTTTAAATCTGTTCAGATAAGTAACACCGGACAACAGCGAAAATTTATTTCTTGAATTGCTGTTTTGCTGTTAAGCAGGAGGTTAAAAATGATTGAAACAATATGCGGGATTGACTGTAACGGATGCGCATTAAAGGAAACCTGCGGGGGTTGCGCAGCAACAAAGGGACGCCCCTTCGGCGGCGAATGTATGCTTGCGGTATGCTGTCGAAATAAAGGTCAAGAGCATTGCGAGAATTGCTTAGATACTCCCTGCGAACTCAAAGAGCGGTTAATTGCCGAATTCAACGCGCTCGGTATAGAAGATATGGAAAAGGTAACAAGTCTTAACGCGCTTAAAGGTTCCTTTGTAAACCTTGAATATACTTTACCAAGCGGACAGGCGGTTAAGCTTTGGGACGATAATAAAATATACTTAGGCAATCAAATTTGCAAGAAGAATAGCTCTCGTTGTTACGGTTTAACCGCCGACGAGAACTATCTCTTGGTTTGCGAGTACGGTGACGGCGGCTCCGATGCGGA
>JAEDML010000063.1 GCA_016303035.1 Clostridiaceae bacterium
AATATTATAGTATAATAAAAATTCTTTTTCAATAGGCATGAATTGTGCTTGTGCATGAATCAAAAAAAGAGAGCAAGCTTTGCATTGCTTGCTCTGACGATGTGATGGGTGTTCAAAAAGAACAATACTAAAACGCTCAATTTTTTAATATTTGTCGGCGAAGCCGACACCGAACTTATTACCTCTTACATATTACTTCTTACTTCCCAAAGCCCCAAAGGACTCTTTAGGTAAGAGTGAAGAGGTAATAGGTAAGAAGTAAGCCCCAAGAACTTATCGTCCTTGGGGCTTTGGTCCGAGTGACAGGAGTTGAACCTGCGGCCTCTTGAACCCCATTCAAGCGCGCTACCAAAACTGCGCTACACCCGGATATAGAAAATTATTTAATTACCGAATATTATTATATCAGCAAAACCGAATTTGTCAATATCAAAAAGCAAAAAATAAAAAACCGGTATGCGAATTTTTGCATACCGGTCAGACTTCACAGTGTATTAGTCGGCAAAACCGGATTCAACCAAATTTACAAGTCCGTCAAGCGCCTCTTTCTCATCAGGACCGTCAACAATTATTTTAATTGTGGTGCCTCCCACAATTCCGAGGGAAAGGACGCCCAAAAGGCTCTTGGCGTTAACCTTACGCTCGTCCTTCTCCACCCAAATAGAGGATTTATATTCATTAGCTTTCTGAATAAAGAAAGTAGCGGGACGTGCATATAGACCAACCTGATTTTGAATTACTACGTCTTTAACACACATTGTAAAATCTCCTTAAACTGAAAATTATATTTCATTGTTTGTTAACTATTATACCACATTTAATGAAATCGTCAATTATTTGTGAATAAGTTCTAATATTTATCCAACAAACAGAAATTTCTGCACGTCCGCTTTGTGCAAAATGTCAAATTAAGTAAATTGATGAAACATAATTTGCTTAACCGATTCCCAATACTTGTCAAATATGAAACCCAAATGCTGAGTTTTTAATCTTTCTTCTCGGAAATTTCTTCTAAAAACCTTTTATCTTCTTCGGTAAGCCAGGCTTTTTCAAGCATTTCGGGGCGTTTTTCAAGGGTTGTTTTAAGCGACTGTTTGTGCCGCCAATCAGCAATTTTTGCATGGTTGCCCGAAAGCAGAACCTCCGGAACGCTTCGGCCGTTCCAAACCGACGGCCTTGTGTACTGCGGATACTCAAGAAATCCGCCGTAATGGCTTTCTTCCTCAAAGCATACATTCTCGGAAAGAACGCCCGGGAGCATTCTGCAAACAGCATCCGCAACCGCAAGGGCGGGAATTTCACCGCCTGTCAGCACAAAATCTCCGAGTGAAATTTCCTCGTCAACAATTTCTTCTATAACCCGCTCATCAATCCCCTCGTAATGACCGCAAAGCAGAACAATACGGTCAAGCCTTGACAACTCACGCGCCCGTCTTTGGGTAAAGGTGCGTCCCTTTGGAGAAAGATAAATCAAATGCGGCTTTTCCTCGTTTTCTGCATAAAGGCTTTTGTAGCAGTTATAAATAGGAGACGCCGACATTATCATACCCATACCGCCGCCGTAGGGCATATCGTCTACCTTATTATGCTTATTTCCTGCAAAATCCCGTATATCCGTACAGACAATTTCAACCTTGCCTGCCTTTTGCGCACGGCCTATTATGCTTTCCGACATAACAGTACGGCACATTTCGGGGAAGAGCGTCATAATATCAATTCTCATCGTCAAATATACCTTTCAGAGGTCTAAGCACAACCGCGCCTGCCTCGGTGTCAACCGATACGATTACCTGTCCTATTGCGGGCACCAAATATTCCTTGCCGTCCTTCGTTATATGCCACACATCATTGGCGCCTGTTGCGGAAACATCGGTTATTTTGCCGAGAATTGCGCCGCTGTCGGCATCTGTAACCTCGCAGCCCAAGAGGTCGTTTATGAAATATCTGCCTTCGGGCAGGCGCACATCATCACGGTTGATGTAAATAAGACTGCCGCGAAGCTTCTCAGCGGCTTCTATACTTTCGACATCCTTAATCTTAATTATCACTATGCTGTTCCCGGGCTGTATGCGTTCTGCCGTTATTACGCTTTTTCCCTCGGAATCAAGATAAAAACGCTTGAAATTAACCAAAAAATCTCCGGAATCCGACCACGGCTGTACGCGAACCGCACCCCTGATACCGTGCGTTCCGACAATCTTTCCGACTTCAAGAAACTGTTTTCGCATATTCCCTCCGTAAACAGCGGTTATAGTTACCGCATTATTATAAATTTCTATATTAAACCCTGTCAGGTATAAAAAATTAAAATAAAGCCGGACATATTACTGTCCGGCAAGACTGAAATCAGTCTATTTCAACCGCAATTTTTTCGTCGGTGCGGCCGGCTGCGGCACGCATAACGGTACGGATAGCCTTGGCAATTCTGCCCTGCTTTCCGATAACGCGGCCCATATCGCTTTCGGCAACATGCAAATGCAGAACGGTAACGCCTTCTTCATTAGGCTCGTCGGCAGTTGCGGTTACCTCCTCCGGCTTTTCAACAAGTCCGGACGCAATAGCAACAAGGAGTTCTTTCATAGCTTTTACCTCGCAAAATTAAAGAGCTTCATTCTTTTTGAGCAAAGCCTTAACAGTGTCAGTAGGCTGAGCGCCGTTAGCAATCCACTTCTTTGCCTTTTCGCCGTCAATCTTGATTACAGCCGGCTCTTTGGTAGGATCGTAATAACCGATTTCCTCGATAAAACGACCGTCGCGCGGGAATCTCGAATCAGCGACAACAACGCGGTAGAAAGGAGCCTTTTTCGCACCTATACGGCGAAGTCTGATTTTAACTGCCATTTAAAATCACCTCCAAAACAGAATAATAACAGTATTTAAAATATAAGCAAAATTTAATACCCTTCGCGGGTGTTTACCGCACACGCAATCTTATATGCCGTAATTTTATTTTCCGGAGAAACAGGTTCATCAAAATTTTCTATATGCTTAAAATTTTCTTTTCTGCCAAATAGCCTAAAGAACCAAACAAGTCCGAGTAAATATCTTCCAAAGCCTAAGCTTGCGTGAATAGGATCTCTATATAAAATATCCGGATTTGCTATATATGCTTCAAGCATAGCGTCGCCGCTTGGTATAATTCCGTCTGCATTTATTATATCGCAAGCCTTTTTATATGCATCATTTACATCTTTAAACATTGCTTCGGTAGATTGATATCCCATGTCAAAAAGCCGTTGTCGGTTATCCGGATATGCCCATGTTTTATGAATATAAATTTTTGATTTCGGTGAATATTTTTTTATATAATCGAAAATATTCTCCAAATACGGTGTATAACTATCAAAGCTAAAACTTTCGTGACTTGCTTGCTGTAATGTAACAACATCCCAATTATCGCTTTTAAGCGCGTCCTTTATCGAAACATATATACCGGTAGCTGAACCGTTAAACTCAAACAAGTATTTTGCCTCGTTATCAAGCATATTTAAATAATGCTGTCTCAGCGAGCATCCTCCAATGTGCAAATTAACACATTTTAATTTTTCACCGTTGACTTCGGCAATTTCATGAAGATATCTCTGAGCATCCTGTGAAAAGCTGTTTCCTATAGATAATATTCTCATCCTTAGCCTCTCCTATTTATCAAACTGATACATGAATAATCTTTAAAAACCGAAACCGCCCGGCATACCCATACCGCGCATCATTTTCCGCTTTCCGCCCTTTGAGGACATCTGCTTAAACATCTTACGCATCTGCTCATACTGACGAAGCAGCTTGTTCACATCCTCAACCTTTACGCCGGCGCCGGCGGCAATCCTGCGCCTGCGCGAAGCGTTTATAATATCGGGTTTTGACTTTTCCTTAGCGGTCATCGACTTGATTATAGCCTCAACCCTTAACATCTGCCTGTCGTCAATATCCACATTTCTCAGCTGCTTATCCATACCCGGAAGCATTGATAAAACGCTTTTAAGCGAACCCATTTTCTTTATCTGCTGAAACTGGTCAAGCAGATCGTTAAGGTCGAATTTATTCTGCTGAAGCTTTCTTGCGGCTTCTTCCGCTTTTTTTTCGTCAAGCTCGCTTTCAACCCGTTCTATGAGAGAGAGCACATCTCCCATTCCGAGAATACGGGATGCCATTCTGTCAGGGTGGAATTCTTCAAGTTCATCAAGCTTTTCACCGACGCCTGCAAAAAGTATCGGCTTGCCGGTAACGGCCCTTACCGAAAGCGCCGCACCGCCGCGCGTATCACCGTCAAGCTTGGTAAGGATTATACCGTCTATCTCAAGTATATCGTTAAACGCTTTGGCGATGTTAACAGCGTCCTGACCTATCATGGAATCGACAACGAGCAAAATATCGTTAACCTCAACGCTTCCTGTTATACGCTTTAACTCGTCCATAAGCTCGGTGTCTACATGCAGTCTTCCGGCAGTATCAAGTATTACGAAATCATATCCGTAATCCCTTGCGTGGCGTACCGCCTTGTCGGCAATTATCTCAGGTTTTTCGGTGCCCATTTCAAAAACGGGAGTATCAACCGCTTTACCGACGGTTTTAAGCTGTTCAATAGCCGCGGGGCGGTAAATATCGCACGCGACAAGCAACGGTCTGTGACCCTGCGATTTTAAAAATTTTGCAAGCTTGGCGGAATGGGTGGTTTTACCTGAACCCTGCAAGCCGCACATCATAATAACGGTGGGAATTTTTGAAGAGGTTTTAAGCCGCGCCTGCTCGCTTCCCATAAGATTTGTAAGCTCTTCCTTGACGATTTTAACAACCATCTGCGGAGCGGTAAGGCTTTCCATTACATTCGCGCCGATACATTTTTCGGCGACGCTGTTTGTAAAATCCTTGGCGACCTTATAGTTTACATCAGCTTCAAGAAGCGCTAGGCGCACTTCTCTCATAGCCTCCTTAACATCCGCTTCGGTAAGCTTGCCCTTTGAACGCAGGCGTTTAAAAACGCCCGAAAGCTTATCGGAAAGATTATCAAACGCCACGGTTTCATCTCCTTACAAATCGTCTATTATATCAAAAATCTTCTGTGCGCTTTGAATGTCGCCCTTGCGCGCTTTAGCGTTTAGCGACTTTAAAAGCGAAAATTTTTCGCAGTAGCGGCATTTTTCTTCAAGCAATGCAAGCTGCGCCTCCGCCCGCTTTATAGAATCCCTCACGCCCTGACGGGTAATGCCCTCGTTTTCGGCAATCTCCGCAAGAGAAAGATCTTCGTTGTAATAAAGCTCGGTAAGCTCACGCTGCTTATCGCCGAGAAAGCTTCCGTAAACATCCAACAAAGCGGATACATATAGATTCTTAGCCATAAAATACCTCGCTGTAAAGATAAAAACTTTACAGTCGCGATTATAACATAAGCACGCTCATATGTCAAGCCTTTATTGCACAAAAAATGCATTTTACCGCACGGCTTAACTTGCACGGTAAAATGCATTTTTTCGACCTATTTATACATATCGGCTTTGCGCTTTAATTCGTTTAATATCTGCGGATAAAGCTGTGCGCTCATACCGCCGTCTACAATAAGCTCGGTACCCGTAACGTTTTTGGATTCATCACTTCCCAAATACCAAGCGGCGTTTGCTATATCCTCAAAATCCGAAATATCGCCGATAGGTGTTAGAGTTCCGTTGACAATCTGCTTTGAACCCATTTCAACCCATCTCGCCGTCTTAATTGTTCCCGGCAATACGACATTTGAGCGAATACCGTAGGGGCCCAAATCAATAGCAAATGCCTTGGACATTGCATTTATACCGCCCTTTGAAGCGCAGTATGCGCTGCGGTTGGGAATAGCGCGGTAGGCGGTGTTAGAGCCGAAAAACACGATTGCGCCCTTGTGATGTTTCTTCATACGAAGCGCCGCCTGGCGGACAATTGTAAAATTCCATACAAGATTCGTTTCAAAAACGCGCTGAAATTCCTCCACGGGTACGCTGAAGAAATCCATACCCTTTACCGGGTCGGTGCCGAAGCCCATATCGGCGGAATTAAGCACCACGGTCTCAACAAATCGGTCAAGGCGGTCAATATCGTTAAAAATATCAATCACGCGCTGCTCGTCTCGTATGTCAAGGGCATAGCCCTTGGCAAATACACCGTGCCGGAAGGCTATCTTTTCCGCCGCATTAGTGGCCTTATCGACACTACGGCTTGTAATAAATATGTCATAGCCTTCCTTTGCAAAGCGCTCGGCTGTGGCAAAACCTGTTCCGACGGTGCCGCCGGTTATAAATAACGCTTTATTCATTTATGCATACTTCCTTATCAAACACTCTTACATAATCAACTATAAATTGATCACCTATAGATTCAAATGCTTCCTTCGTAGGTTGATGATTTTTATATCTGTAACCTTTTACTTCTGTTGATATTAGTATAAATTCAGGACGCTTAGAAATGTCGGTTGCAATATGTCCATCCTCTTTACCGTCAATATAAAAGGTGTATCCGTTCTCATCCCATAAAACACCGAATCTGTGAAAAACAGTTTGGTCAATATTTTTTATTCCGCCGATATGCAGGTTTTTGCAGTCAAGACCATAGCCGCCATCAAATATGTTGTGCGGGCTTATTTCGCCCTTGTTGAAGCATTCCATAATATCAATTTCTGTTCCGCTTTCCGCAGGGTCAAGTGTTGAACCGATTATTGGGGATTGCAGCCAAAAGGCACTCCACCAGCCGAATTTTTGTTGCAACTTGCACCTGCATTCATAATAACCATAGGCATGTGTAAATTTGTTTTCATATAATTTTCCAATATTCCATTGAAGATGGTCCTCACCGAATTTCGTTGCCTCTACAGGTTCATCCATAAAGTTTCTACCTGTTTGAAGTTGCGCACTTACGGGTCTGCCGTCTTCCTCTATAAGAGTAAAAACAACATTACTGTTTCCGTCAAGCTCAACACCTTTTTCAACCCATGCCGGGTGCCTATTGCCCATCATAGAGGTACGATAATCCCATTTTGTTCTGTCAAGCTCTGTGCCGTCAAATTCATCTGCCCATGCAAGCTTCCATTCACCGTCCGGCAAATAACTGGGTTCGTGATTTAATACTTCAAATTTTTTCATTTCAATTTCTCCTTAAAAATAAAATTCAGTTTTTGCCGGTCTTATATCGGTAAGCGCGCCGGTATAGTGGCGAAGCGTGTGCGGCTTATACGGGTGCTTTAAGCACTCTTCCTCGTTTATTTCGATTCCGAGTCCCGGTTTGTCGGGAATGG
>JAEDML010000064.1 GCA_016303035.1 Clostridiaceae bacterium
TGATTTTATTCAGGGTCGTTTTTATATTTTGCAGGGTTTCTTCCGTCTCTTATTTTGTTTCTTTTATTAAAACCCTGTGCTATTGCCGGGTATTCGTTGTCGGTATCGCTTGTCGGCTGAATTTCATAGGTGCCGTATTTGTTGACCATATCATATGCGGTTTCAGGCTGTCCGCCAATGGGCGTGACGGCTATTTCTTTATTGATTTTTTTATTATTCTTATTCATCGTATCACCTATAATTATTATTTTCTGGGAAATCAATAATAATTCATAAAATATATATTAAAGTGAAAATATCTAAAATAAGGCAAAAAAATTGATATTGAATTAAATTGATTTTTGGAATATAATATAAACTATTAAGTGTCAGGGGTTAAAGATAGATACTTATATTTTCTTTTAAACGGGAGTTTGCATTATGTACGGCGTTGTAATTGAAAAGGGTCCGCAAAACTGGCAGATTTTGCAGCAGAATAACGGCAAAGCCGCGGCGGAGCTTTGCGGCAGAGTCGAAGTTGAGAACGAGGTTTTGTCTTTTGACGATAAGCGAGTAATTGTAAGGGTTATCGACGGGAATACAGGCTCAAGAATAACAGAGCTGAAAGCAGCGGAGCTTTGCGGTGACAAATGGAAAGCAGCGGTCGATATTTCGGTCGGCGGACCGTATACAATAGAGACCTATTTAAGGTACAATGTAAACTGTGAAAAGAAGGGCGACCGAATTTTTAATATCGGCGTCGGCGATGTTTATCTTATCGCAGGCCAAAGCAACGCGGTAGGCGTAGGAAAGGACGCTGTTAACGATCCTCCGTCGGCGGATGTGCATATGTTCCGTTTAAGCGGTAGGTGGGATATTGCAACCCATCCGCTTCACGATACGACCGATACAAGGTTTCCTTTGTCTGAAGAAAGGGTTCGCTGCGGGCACAGTCCGTGGATAAATTTTGCAAAAATTTTATCGGGGAGATTAGGCTATCCGATAGGACTGATACCCGGAACAAAGGGCGGAATACCCCTTTCCTGCTGGGATAGGGCAGAGGACGGAAGATTTTTCGATAACGCGCTCTCAATAGTAAGGGCTTCGGGCGGCGGAATAAAAGGGATACTTTGGAGTCAGGGCTGTAACGATACCTGGTCCGAAGAAATGCGAAGCACATATCTTGAAAGATTTGAACGCGTATGCGCGGATTTCAGGAAGGAGTTTTATAAGGATATTCCGATTATTACGGTTCAGCTAAACAAAACCACCTGCACAAAGAACAACAATTTGCAGGAAGTAGGATATAATTGGTCGGTAATCCGTGACGCACAGCGAAGAGCAGCGAAAGAAATAGACGGGGTTTACATAATACCGAGTATTGATTTGCCGGTATGCGACGGTATACATAACAGCTGTATGTCGAATATGGTTATCGGCGAAAGGGCGGCAAATATTGCGCTTAAATATATATATTCAAAGCAGATTATCTGCGACGCCCCTGAAATAGAAAAAGCAGTTTTAGGCGGAAATAAGGTAACTTTATATTTTAATAATGTTTACGATATGATAAATGCCGATTTAAACTGTACCGATAAGCTTATGTTTTCGGTAACGGATTCTAAGGGCAGAATTACGCCGATAGATTACAGCTGCCCCGGTGACAACAGTATAGAACTGATTTTTGACAGAGAAATTGAGGCACAGGCAGAAGTTAACTGCGACGGGTACAATGATTCGGGACTTATTCCGTACGACCTTTACACGCGGCTCCCTATTTTGCCGTTTAACGGTATAAAAGTAAAAAAATTTTAAAAATATACTGAAGTGGTTTATGGACTATACGGTAAAAAACGGACGGATATATACTGAAAACGGTCTGCCTTATGAGCCGCGCTGGTTTTGCGACGGCAGGCTTGCATTGAAATTTGAAAAAGGAAGCATAAATCAGGTGGACTTTTTCGGCCCTGAAACAAGCGGAAATTATATCATTTTTTATAAGCGCTTTTGGGACGGACTGCGTCTGTTTATCAATGAGAACGGGCATCGCACCGCATTAAAGCCCAAAAAGTGCGAGGTAATGCCGTTCGGCTTTTCTTCGGAGGATAAGTCGGCGGATTTTAGTATTTATATCGCCGACGGCTGT
Organism: Clostridiaceae bacterium; assembly: GCA_016303035.1. Lineage (GTDB taxonomy): Bacteria > Bacillota > Clostridia > Oscillospirales > Acutalibacteraceae > UBA737. The sequence goes on from JAEDML010000064.1 coordinate 2,126, forward strand.
ATTTTTATTAGCGTAACACCTAAAATTAAAGGTAATATTGAGCTTGAATTTTATGACGATACCGTATTCCGTCCCGAAATCGGGGAAAATAAGAATATCGGCTTGGGCGGCATTGAAAGAAAATGGTCGGAATTTGAGTTAAAGGATAATGAGCTTTACTCTTACTTTGAAGAAAACGGAGTGAAGACCTATGTTGTTTTCTCCTCCGACGCAAAGCTTTCCTACCGCAAAACCCCCAAGAATACCAAGAAGGTTTTAACCTTAGGTGATTTGACCGTCGGTACGCAATACACACTCTGCCTTAATATTTCAAACGGCAGGGCAGAAGGCTTTAGGGACGGCGGAGAATTTATTGCAAAGCAGTTTGAAAGATATGACGCTGTTGCAAAAAAGGCTCCTGTGCTGAAATCGGGACATCCGCTTCTTAATCAGTTCTTCGAGCTTGCGCCGATGTATCACGAATCCCTTAAAACCACCGATGTCAAGGGAGCAATGCGCGCCCAGACAACCCATTATTGGGTTTGGGGCTGGGACAGTATGACTTCAAATAATGCTCCGCTTTATTGGGGTGATAATGAATTTATCGGGGATATGCTTGATTGCTTTGAAAAGTATTCCAGTCCCGATTTCGGAATTGCCCACGCCTTTAACAGAGATATGACTGCGCCAGAAACAAACGGAGCTCCTCCGCCTGCGCAGGGTATGTATATTACTATGCTTGATTTGTTCAGGCTTTCGGGCGGAAATTATAAAAAGCATTATCCCTTTGCAAAAAGGCTTGTCGAAACCATTTTTGCAAGCGAAGCGGGGAATACGGGCTTTTGTAAGGGAACCTCGCTCTATCCCGACCATAGGGGACTTATAAAGGAAACAGGAAACGATATAAGCACGTTCAATAACACGGTAAGCTACTGCGCCGTGCGTTCAATGCAAAAGATTGCCGACAGCTGCAATGATACCGAAATGAGCGAAAAGTGCAGGATATTTGCAGACAGAATGAGCAAAAATTTCGAGGATATAATGTATAACGGGAAAATCGGATTTATAGATTCCTCGGTTGATTCAAATACATATGAAAAGCGGAATGTTCCGTCAAATAATGCCGTTAAATGGGAAAACAACTATTGCGGCGATTTGGTTGAAAAACGGGCAGAGCAATATCTCGGTTTTTATGAGAAAAATCTTGTTTCACCGGCAGGGCTCAGACCTCTGCCGGAGTGGAGCGACTGCTATGACGCTGACGCTAATCAGCTTCATTGCTGGTGGCCCGTAATGAGCGAGTTTTACACAAGGCTTATAAATAAATTTGACCGTAACGATTTAACAGAGCAGTATATCTCGTGGGTGGAATATTGGTCGGAGCGGCTTATGTGTCCCGAGGGTATTCCCTGCTACGACAATGACGCGAATGTTCCCTTTGATAATTGGAACTGCCTTTGCGGAATCTGGCACGGTTATTCGATAAGGGGCTTTTATAACTCGGTCGTTCACTCTTTCATAGGAATTGATTTTGATGAAAACGGGCTTAATATTTATCCCTATTCGGGGCAGGAAGTCGAAATTGATAATCTGCACTTCGGCGAAAGCAGTTTTGACATTAAAATTACAGGAAGCGGCAAAAAAGTTATAGGTGCCGTATTTAACGGTCAGGATTTAGGCGAAACATATAGTATAGGTTACGATAAATTTAAAAAGCTCAATAAGCTTGAGATTATAAGAGGATAGTTATGAAATATCTTACTTTCGGTTTTGACGACTGTGAAATTTACGATAGAACGCTTTGCAGTCTTTTCAGAAAATACGGAATGAAAGCAACCTTTTTCCTCATATCCGATCAGCTTGGGTTTAAGTGTGATTTTAATCGCTACGGCGAGGATACCGTGGTTGAACGCGTATCACCGGGTGAAATTGCCGAAACCTATAAGGGTATGGAGGTTGCAACACACACGGCCGCGCATAAATGCCCTATCGACGATCTTGAAAATTCGGTTTTCAGATCTGCTGAATACCTTTCGGAGCTTTGCGGATATACGGTTAAGGGCATGGCGTATCCCGGCGGTGCTTATACCGACGAGCATATTAAAAGGCTTAAAAATTCAAGGATTGTATATTCAAGGACAACAGAATGCACCCACGGTTTTAAAAAGCCCGATGAATGGTTGGCGTGGGGACCCACCTGTAAATATGACGATGAGGATATACTAAGACTTGCCGATGAATTTATCAGCTCAAAATCGGATGAGGATCAAATATTCTACATATACGGACATTCGTATGAGCTTACGCGCAAGCAGTCCGGCTGTGATTTTGCAAGCTTTGAAAAACTGCTTGACAGGTTAAGCGGAAAAGACGATATAATCTATGCGACAAATCTTGAAATAGCTGAAAATTTGATGGCCTAAAGGAGCTGATATAATGGTATATATGCATAAGCTGACCGAGGGGAATGCGGAAATTTCAAAGAGTGTCTCACACCATTCGGGCGACAAAACCGTCTCCTACAAAACGGTAGACGGCAAAGAAATCGGTATGAGCTTTTATTATCCCGAAAATTACAGTAACAAGAAAAAATATCCTACCTTTGTATTTATACACGGCGGCGGCTTCGGAGGTCACAAAATCTTTGATGACCAAAGCGGCTGGGCGGGGGATTACCTCGGATATCTTGCAAGATATTATTCGTATAAAGGCTTTATCGGTATAAGTATAGATTACCGTTTGGCGTCCCGTGACCGTCAGCAGGAGGGTTATCAGATCATCGACTGCTATGACGACTGCAATGATGCGATGGATTATATATTGGATAATTCCGAAAGTATCGGTATAGATACAAAAAATGTATTTATTTTGGGTGAGTCTGCAGGCGGACATCTTGCAGGGCTTGTTACTACCAAATACAAAAGGCAGGGCTTCGGGTTTAAGGCCTCGTTCCTTATTAACCCAATCACCGATTTGGTAGGTGATGAGCGTTGGAATAAAAGCGTTCCGCAAAGGTCTGATAACCCCGCTCTTGCACGGCTTGATAAGGGCGATTACGCCGAGTATCTTTCCCCCTTATACAATATAAGCGGTGAAACCTGCCCCGTGGTTTTAATTCACGGAGCAACCGACGGTGTTGTCCCTCCTGTTCATTCAGAGCGGTTTTACGAGAAAATGGCGGAGTACTCTCGCGAATGCGAGCTGCATATTATCGAAAAAACCAATCACGCCTTTTTGCTTGCCGAGTATACGGATAATTTAGCGGCATGTAAAGTCGGGATAGGTATAATTGATAAATATATCGAAAAAAAGTCGGCTGTTATATAAATATCAAAAAAATTACTTGACAAAAAAATACAGATATGCTAATATATGACTAACCTACTATGTAGGTAGTAAAATAAAAACTGCTCTACGGTTAAATTCGGGCTTTAACGCAGCTGTATTTATATATTGTTTTAACCGGGAAATTTTTGCAGAGTTTTCCGGTTATATTTTTTTACGGAGGTTTTTCAAATGAAAAACAACTTTGAAGCATTGGTAAGAGCCAATTTCAGAAACGGACGAATGTGCTTCTGACCGAAACTGAAAAAATAACGATAAAAAAGAGGTCATTAAAATGAGTAATTATAAATTTGAAACACTTCAGCTTCATGTAGGTCAGGAACAGGCAGACCCTGCAACCGATTCCCGCGCGGTTCCGATTTACGCCACCACATCATATGTTTTCCATAATTCCGAGCATGCTGCCGCACGCTTCGGACTTGCGGACGCCGGCAATATTTACGGCAGGCTTACAAACTCCACGCAGGATGTTTTTGAAAAGCGGATAGCGGCGCTTGAGGGCGGCACGGCCGCTCTTGCGGTAGCTTCGGGCGCGGCGGCAATTACATACACAATTCAGGCGCTTGCCCAAGCGGGCGACCACATAGTCGCACAAAAGACAATCTACGGCGGAACCTATAATCTTTTAAATCATACGCTTAAGCAGTTCGGGATAAAAACTTCCTTTGTAAATGTACATAACCTTGATGAGGTTGAGGGCGCTATAAAAGAAAATACCAAAGCAATTTATATTGAAACGCTCGGCAACCCGAACAGCGATATTCCCGATATTGACGCAATATCCGAAATCGCGCATAAGCACGGGCTCCCCGTTGTTGTAGATAACACCTTCGGCACACCATATCTTATTAGGCCGATCGAACACGGAGCCGATATCGTTGTACATTCCGCAACTAAATTTATCGGCGGTCACGGCACTACGCTCGGAGGCGTAATTGTTGACAGCGGTAAATTTGACTGGAAAGCAAGCGGAAAATACGCACCGATTGCGGCACCTAATCCAAGCTATCACGGCGTTTCCTTTGCCGACGCGGCAGGACCTGCGGCTTTTGTGACCTACATACGCGCTATTCTTCTCCGTGACGAGGGTGCTTCGATTTCTCCGTTTGCGGCATTCCTGCTTTTGCAGGGCACCGAGACTTTATCTCTGCGTTTGGAGCGCCACGCTGAAAACACAAAGAAGGTTATTGAATACCTTGTAAATCACCCGAAGGTGGCAAAGGTAAATCATCCGTCGCTGCCCGATCACCCCGACCACGCGCTTTATGAAAAATATTTTCCCAACGGCGGCGCCTCGATATTTACCTTTGAGATAAAGGGCGGCAAGGAGGAGGCCTTCCGATTTATTGATAATCTTGAGATTTTCTCTCTGCTTGCAAATGTAGCCGATGTAAAATCTCTGGTGATTCATCCTGCCTCCACTACACATTCTCAGCTTACCGAAGAGGAATTGGCAGAGCAGGGAATAACCCCCGCTACTATCCGGCTTTCAATCGGCACAGAGCATATTGACGATATTATTGCCGACCTTGAAAGAGGCTTTTCGGTTGTTTGATGTTAAAAAAAGCTAAATCCGCTCTCAAAAGAGGATGGATTTAGCTTTTTTATTATAGCTGTTTTAAAAACAAAGACCCCGTGTTGACGGGGT
>JAEDML010000065.1 GCA_016303035.1 Clostridiaceae bacterium
ATATTCTCGGCAGCCTTCCACTTTGCGGTATATTCGTTTAACTTCTTCATTATCTGAAGTCCGAATTCCTTGCCCTCGGGCTCGGTAAGCTTTTTGCCTATCATACTGTAAACACATTCCCAAAGTCCCGCATATCCGAGCGACAGTGTAGAATATCCGCCGTGGAGATATTTATCAATCTTCTCGCCTTTTTTAAGCCTTAACAGCGCACCGTGCTGCCAGAGAATGGGCGCCGCGTCCGAAAGGGTGCCGGTAAGGCGTTCGTGGCGGCACTGCAGCGCACGGTGGCAAAGCTCCATACGCTCGTCGAAAATCTCCCAGAATCTATCCATGTCTTTTTCGGCCGAAAGACCGATATCAACAAGATTGACCGTTACAACGCCCTGATTGAATCTTCCGTAATACTTGGGCTTGCCGTTTTCATCAATATAAGGTGTTAAGAAGCTGCGGCAGCCCATGCAGGTGTAGCAGTGACCCTCCCCGTTCTTATCAACCTTATTCTGAAGCATAATTTTTTCAGAAATATAATCGGGAACCAAACGCTTGGCGGTGCATTTTGCCGCAAGCTTGGTAAGATACCAATACTTTCCGTCCTCGGTTACATTATCCTCTTCAAGAACATAAATAAGCTTCGGGAAAGCCGGAGTTATCCAAACGCCCTTTTCGTTCTTAACACCCCTGTAGCGCTGTTTCAGAGTTTCCTCGATTATAAGCGCAAGGTCGGCCTTCTCCTGCTCGTTCTTAGCCTCATTAAGATACATAAATACCGTTACAAACGGCGCCTGACCGTTGGTTGTCATAAGTGTAACAACCTGATACTGTATCATCTGAACGCCGCTCTTAACCTCTTCACGAAGACGCTTTTCGACTATTTTATTAAGATTTTCCTCAGATATTTCCTCGTCTATTTCCTTAAACTCTTCGATTACTCTGGTCCTGATTTTGCGGCGGCTGATGTCCACAAACGGGGCAAGATGCGCAAGGCTTATGCTCTGTCCGCCGTACTGGCAGGAGGCAACCTGTGCGATTATCTGTGTTGCAATATTGCAGGCTGTGGAAAAGCTGTGGGGCTTTTCGATAAGAGTTTCGCTTATAACCGTACCGTTTTGCAGCATATCCTCAAGATTAACAAGGTCGCAGTTGTGCATATGCTGTGCAAAATAATCGGCGTCATGGAAGTGGATGATTCCCTTTTCGTGTGCGTCTACAATATCGTGCGGTAAAAGCAGGCGCTTTGTAATATCCTTGCTTACCTCACCCGCCATATAATCGCGCTGAACGCTGTTAACGGTGGGGTTCTTATTGGAATTTTCCTGCTTTACTTCCTCATTATTACACTCGATAAGGCTTAAAATCTGTTCATCTGTAGTGTTGGCCTTACGGACAAGCGCACGGTTGTAGCGGTAGGTTATATAGCTGCGCGCAACGCTGAAGGCGCGCTGATTCATAATCTGATCCTCTACCATATCCTGTATTTCTTCAACGCTTAAAGAGCGGTTCATATTTACTGCCGCACTTTCAACATCCTCTGCAATACGCTTTATCTGAACTTCCGTCATACGGTCGCTCGGAACTACGCTTTCATTTGCCTTTGTGACCGCAACTATAATCTTCTGCGGATCGAATGTGACCTCGGCGCCGCTCCTCTTGATGATTTTCATAAGACTTCCCCCGTTGTGTAATATAATCGTTCTTTTTCAAAAAACACAATATCTTGTGTTGGCAGATACCATTATACCACATTATCTAAAAAAATCAATAGTAAATTTCACAATTTTTTAAACGGAATTTTATACATTACATATTATCGGTTGGCTTTAAAGCCCTGACCGAAAATTTCTCCTGCCTCGCCGACAACTATAAAGGCGTTACTGTCGTTTTCGCCCACTATTCTGTAAACCGCTGAAACCTCGTGCCGGCGAAGCACGCACATAAGCATTTTTTTATCGCTTCCCGTATAGCCGCCCACAACATTCATAACCGTTACCCCTCTGCGGACTTCGGTCATTACGGCGTCGGATATTTCCTTTGCCGAGTCGGTAATTATATAAACTATTTTCCCCTTGTCCGCCCCGTAAAGCATAACATCCATAATGCGCGACGAGGCGTAAAGCGAAATTACGGAATAAAGCGCGCTTTGAACATTTCCGTAGGCGAGTGCCGCTATCATAACTACGGCGGCGTCACTCATAAGAATAAGCCTGCCGACGGTAAAATGACGGAATTTTCGGTTTATAACCTTTGCTATTATGTCCACTCCGCCCGTGGTAGCGCCCCTCAGCATTACAATGCTGAGTCCCAACCCCATAAGAATACCTCCGAAAACCGCCGCCAAAATAAGGTCTATTTTAAACGCCGGCAGTAAATTTTCGGTTATTTCGAGCATAAAAGAAAGGATTGTTGTCGCTATCGCGGTTTTGGTTATGAAAATTCCGCCGAACTTTATAAATCCCAATATAAGTATCGGAATATTAAGCAGAAAAAGCACAATGCCAGTAGGAAGCATAAAAAGATAATTAAGCACGGTGGCAATACCTGTCAGTCCGCCCGGAGATATTTCGTTAGGCGAAATAAACATAGTAACCGCAATCGAATAAACGCCGCAGCCTACAATATAAAAAGCTATGTCCGTAATAAAAGAAAAGAGCTTTTTTCTCATAGTAAAACTCCTAAAAAATAAAAAATTCAGATATACTTTTATAGTATACCCGAATTTTCATTCCATATTTTCCCGAAAAGCTCGTCGGCGCGGTCGGTTTTTCCGTCAAGATACAAATATCCGAAAAGACATTCAAGCCCCGTCGCCGTATGATACTCTCCGCCCGAAGAATGTTTGGGCGTTGTGCTTGTATGAAAGTTACGGCCGCGTTTAAAAATTTTAAGTTCTTCCTCGGTAAGCTCCGGCTCTATAATTTTAAAAGCCTCTGCCTGCGCCGAAGCGTTTACAAAGGCGACCGAAAGGCGGTGCAATTCGCCTGACGGACGGTTAACTTCGGCAAGATAAGTCCTTACATACAGTCCGTAAACAGCGTCGCCCACAAAGGCAAGCACTGACGGACTCAAAAGATTAACCTTATCCATTCAACAACTCCTAAGGTACATAATTAAATTCAACATCATAAACGCTGACGGTGTCGCCCTCGCGCACGCCCAGCCTTACAAGCGCGTCTATTATTCCGCTGGAACGAAGCACCCTTTCAAAATACTGAAGCGATTCGTAATCGTCAGGGTCGACCGTGTTCATAACATCAAGCAGCCATTCCGCATTTTCAACAAAAAATACGCCGTCGCACACGCGCACCGAAAAATCGCGCTTTTTCTGTACAGTCAAATCCTCCATGGGCTTTGGCTCTGCTTCATAGCGCTTTATCGGCGGCAGTTTTGTAAGATACGAGGCAACATAATTTATCAGTTCGTCTGTACCTTCGGCAATAGCTGCGGTAACCGGGAAAAAGCTGTATCCCTTTTCTTCAAAATATCGCCTTTTACTCTCCAATTCGGCTTCATCGATAAGGTCGCACTTATTCGCCACCACAATCTGCGGACGATTTGCAAGCTCATCGCTGAAAACGGCAAGCTCGTGATTTATTTTATTAAAATCTTCTATCGGGTCTCTGCCCTCGCTGCCTGAAATATCCAACACATGAAGCAGAAGACGGCAGCGGTCGACATGCCTTAAAAATTCATGGCCTAAGCCTACGCCCTCGCCTGCGCCCTCGATAAGTCCCGGTATATCCGCCATAACAAAAGAGGCGCCCTCGGCTATACGAACCACGCCGAGAACCGGCGTAAGGGTTGTAAAATGGTAGTTTGCAATCTTGGGCTTTGCCTCGCTTACGACCGAAATAAGTGTAGATTTACCGACATTCGGGAATCCGATAAGCCCTACATCCGCAAGCAGCTTAAGCTCAAGGGTCACATCAAGCTCCTCACCCGGGTTTCCGTTTTTTGCAAATCTCGGTACCTGACGGGTTGAGGTTGCAAAATGGCAGTTCCCCCAGCCGCCGTTACCGCCCTTGGCGATAATCACAGGAGTATCGTCCGATATATCTGCAATAATTCTGCCGCTCTCGGTATCCTTTACAAGCGTTCCTACAGGTACGCACACCGTAAGATCGGGTGCGCTTTTTCCGCTGCAGCGCGAAGCCTTTCCGTTCTGCCCCGATTCCGCGCAGTATTTGCGTTTATAGCGAAAGTCCGCAAGGGTAGAAAGATTGCTGTCGGCGCGGAAGACGATATTTCCGCCTCTGCCGCCGTCGCCGCCGTCGGGTCCGCCTGCGGCGACATATTTTTCCCTGTGAAAAGAAACGGCGCCGTTTCCGCCGTCGCCCGCCTTTAAATGTATTTTTGCAATATCAACAAACATAAACTTACCTTTCCTGATATATATCTACTCCGAAAAATCGAGAAATTCCGTTTCTGCTTCGGTGATTATATATGCTTCGTAAAGCCCCTTTGCGCGCTCAAAATCGGCGCTTGAAACATAAATATAATCGGGTGCCGCCGCAGGGCCTGCCAAAATTTTAAAGTACGCTCCTGCGCCGTACTGTCGGCATATAAAAGGAATATTCTCTTTTTTAAGTATGTCCTGAAAAATCTCGGAAGATACCGGATTTGTAATTACAGCCGCCAACAGCAATTCATTCTCCGCTTTCGTCTGCTTCGTCCTCTTGCTCATAATCAAACTCCGTTTCCGAATTCATAAGCTCGCTGTAAAGCTGCTGCGCCCTTTCAAGGTCATAATCCTCCACATAGATTTCCGCGGCATTAAAGCCGCCTCCGAAAACTACCTTCATTCCGCCCTCTTTACAGGCAAACGGTATTCCGTTTTCGGTAAGAATATCCTTAAAAATTTCCTCGGTTACTACATCCTCTACAGAAACGGCAAGAACAGGATTTTTAAGCTCGGTATCTTCTGTTTCTTCTTCAATGTCCTGTTCTTTATCCTCTATCAGCTCTGCTCCGCAGACACTGCAAAGAACCGCATCGTCATCACATTCCGCTTGGCAAACATGGCAGATTTTCATATGGCAAATTCCTTTCAAAAAAAATAAATCCGGACGGCTTATTTAGACGCGCCGCCCGGATTTGATTTTATCTTACTGCTCAACGGCATAGATGCTGACCTGCTTACGGTCCTTACCTACGCGCTCGAACTTAACCTTACCGTCGATCAAAGCAAATAAGGTATCGTCAGATCCACGGCCTACATTATTGCCGGCATGGATGTGAGTTCCTCTCTGTCTTACAAGAATGTTGCCTGCAAGAACAAACTGACCGTCCGCTCTCTTTACGCCGAGACGCTTGGATTCACTGTCGCGTCCGTTCTTTGTAGAACCCATACCTTTTTTATGGGCGAATAACTGAATGTTAATCTTTAACATCTTCTGCACCTCCGTAAATTTTAATGTTGCTGTCATACTGACCGGCAAGCTGTTCGATATGAAGCTTAAAGCCTTTAAGCACTGCAAAAGCGATACTGTCGGGATTCTTCACCGTAAAACGCATATGCGCTTCGTCAATATCGGCGCTGTACTTGCAGCCGACAACCTCAATTATCGTATTTGCAGCCATATACGCCGCGGAGGAAACCGCCGCGCAGACTGTTTTACCGGTCTCATCGTCACCGTCTACCGAACAGTGACCGCTGATATCAAAGCCGTAAATGCCTTGTTTATCAGCCAGAAATTTTACACGCGTCATACAAATCAGCCGATTTCGTTGATCTGTACCTTTGTGTACGGCTGTCTGTGTCCCATCTTGCGGGAACTGCTCTTCTTGGGCTTATAGGTAAACACGGTAATCTTGCTGCCCTTGCCGTTCTTTAAAACGGTGCCCTTTACAAAAGCGTCCTTAACATAGGGTTTGCCAACCTTTAAAGTTCTGTTGCTTACGGCAACAACCTTGTCGAAGGTAACTTCCTCGTCAACCTGTGCGTCAAGCTTTTCAACATAAATAACGTCGCCGTTCTGAACACGGTACTGCTTTCCGCCTGTTTCGATAATTGCGTACATTTTACTACACCTGCCTGTTATTTTCCAGTCTCGCTAAAGATAGGCGCGTGCCGATTTTAAGCACAACTTAATAAGCCCACAATATGCGGCTTGACTATTTTAACACACTCCGTTTATTTTGTCAAGAATTTAAGTTGATTACTTTTAGTGATTTAAAAACACGGAAAATTATCCGATACCTTTTACTCTTTGCCGTTTTCCCGATCTTCGGTTTCCTTTATTTTAGGAAGCCCGAGCCGCAGATATGCAGAAAGGAATCTTATTGCAATTATAACAATACAGCATACAATCATCGAAAGATTACGGCCTGCCGTATCCCACAAAGCGCAGCAGACCAGCGCCCCTATTATTGAAGCGCATGCATATATGTGCTTTACAAATATATACGGCGGATTGCCGGCAAGTATATCTCTCATCAGTCCGCCGCCGACGCCCGTTACGGTTCCCAAAAAAACAGTGAAAAACACGCCTTTAAAACCGTTGTCGTAAGCCGCCGCAACACCGACCGAAGTGAAAATTCCGAGTCCTATTGAGTCGGCTGTTAACATAACGGTTTCGGTAAAATGGTTTTTTAAACCGTCTATTTTAAACCATATAGCAATAAAGGTTATAACGGAAACTGCGACGGCGGTAATTGCATATACGGGGCTTGAAAACATAGCCGGCGGCAGTTTGCCTAAGAATATATCCCTGAGAAGACCTCCTCCGCAGGCGGCAATAACTCCCAAAACAATCACACCGAAAATGTCCATCTTTTTCTTTAACCCCTCAACCGCGCCGGAAATTGCAAATGCAGCAGTTCCCACAAATTCAAGCGCAAAGAAAAAATCCTTCACCTAAACCACACCTTCTAAATAAACACCGGCATAATTCGCATTTTCGAAATTTATCAACTCTTATGCTCGTTATGCGTGCTTAAATTTCCCGAAAATATGTATTTATTATATCAACAAATATATTTATTTACAATCATTTTCATTATCTGTAAAGTGAATTTTTTACAGGTTTACAAATTAAGGTAAACGGCAAAAATGCTTGACAAACTCAGAAAACGGATGTATCATTAAATAAAGCGTTG
>JAEDML010000066.1 GCA_016303035.1 Clostridiaceae bacterium
CACGGCGGCGTCAACCGATACCGTAAGCAGGTCAAAAGCCCCGTCCGCCAAGGCAGACAGGGTATCTGTTCTTTTATGCTCGTATTCCCTCGAATAACCCGCAAGCTCGCCTATGCAGTAGTCTCTCTGCGGGAAGTTAAGGCATTTAAGCCCCATTGATGAAATATCGTTTTTAAGCTCGTTTGCGGACGCCTCGTCATGCGTTACCATAACGATTTTTTTGCCTGTATGCCGTCTTAAAGCCGCGGCGACCAACGCCTTATGAATGGAAGAAAGCCCCGTGCATACCGTCGGCAGTCTTCCGCGGCTTACATCGTTAAGCAACGATTTATAATCTGCGTCCTCTTTTAAAATATCGTCTGTAAATTTCATTGTCAACTGCTGTATTTGTTCATTGCCGAATCAATACCGTTTATCACCGTTTCGGCGGCGGCCTTTGCGGCGTTATCCAAAGCCGTGTTAAGCTCCGCTTTTTGACCGTCGGGTATTTTTCCGAGCACCCAGTCCTTAAGGTCGTAATCGGGATGCGGCTTTTTACCCACTCCGATTTTTATGCGCTTTATATCCTCGGTGCCTGCAAGCTCGGTAATATCCCTCATTCCGTTGTGTCCGCCGTGGCTTCCCTTGCGGCGGATACGGATTTTGCCGACATCAAGCGAAATATCGTCAAACATTATTATAACCTTTTCGTACGGAATCTTGTAAAAGGAGCAAAGCTCGGTTACCGCCCTGCCCGAAAGATTCATAAAGGTCTGCGGCTTTGCTATCAGCACGCGGCTTTGCCCGATTTTACACTCACCGTAAACCGCATTGTGACGGTTTTTGTTAAAATCCGCATTGTAAAGCTCTGCCAATTTATCGGCCGCCATAAAGCCGGCGTTGTGACGGGTGCCCTCATACTGAATACCCGGATTGCCAAGTCCCACTATAAGCCAACCGAATGCCGAGCCTTTGTTTTTTATAAACATATGTGCTGCCTTTCTAATCCGATGAGCTGTCGGACGGCTCTGTATAGGAATTTATATAAACGGTAACCTTAATTTCGGTGCTTACCGACGAGCCGTATTTCGGCTCCTGTTCGAGCACGGTGCCGGGCTCGCGGTCGGCGTCATACCTCGGCACAACCTCGATATTATTATACAAAAAGCCCTGCTTCATAAGCTCGATTTTTGCCTTGTCCTCGGTAAGTCCCACAACATTGGCAATCTTGATTTCCTTTGAGCCTAGGCTTATTGTAAGCTCAACTGTAGTATTCTTTTCAACATCGCTGCCTGCCGCCACCGACTGGGCGCAAACGGCTCCTCTTTCAAATTTATCGGAATATTCCTGTGCCTTAATAACAAAATTAAAGCGCGAATATTCCTCGTTTTCTACGATTTCCGAATAGTATTTGCCTGTAAAATCGGGTACCGAATAGAGCGATACCGATTCGGCGGCGCCGCTGTCCACCGATCCGATTGAGGCTACGCTCGGTACAGAATAGGTCATACTGTCGGCGTCGGTTTCGGTGCTCTTTTTAAAAATATCATCTCTGAAAACCGTAAAGACAAGGATTGCCGCCGCCGCTAAGAATATTGCCGCCGTAACCGCCGCAGATATAATTACATACTTTGCAGAGCTTGCTTTCTTTGAAGCGTGAACCTCGGTCTTTTCGGAAGATTTCTTGCTTTCTGCCGAAGCCGCCTTTTTTACCGGGGCGTTCTTTTTTTCGGGTATCTTTACCGGCTCGCCGTAGATAAGTTCTTTTCTTAAATCCTCTACCGTAGCGGTGCGGTCCTCCGGCAGAACCTGAAGACCGTTTGCAAGCGCAGTAAGCACCCCGTGCGGTATCTCGTCGGCAAACTTTGCCGGTATAGTCATAGAATCGTTTTCAAGCCTTGATGACGCTTCGGGCGGCACGGCGCCTATAAGTGTGCGGAAAAGCGTGGTGCAAAGACCGTAAACGTCGGTATACTTCCCGTCGTGCAAACCTGAAATTCCGTACTGCTCAGCGGCGGCATAGCCCGGGAATATCTGCGCCGTCATTTCGCTGTCGGCACGTCTTATTCCGCTTATGCTTATTCCGGTGAGTCTCAGCTTGCCGTCCCTTCCGACAAGCACGGTTTCGGGGGATATTCCGCGGTGTATTATGCTAAGGTCGTTAAGCGACTTTACGGTATCTACAAGCGGAATAAACAGCGGCTTTGCCTGCTCCCATTTAAGCATTCCGCCGTTTTTGGTCAAAAATTCACGCAGGGTTATGCTCGTCACCGTCTGTGAAACGGCGTATACCGTGCCGTTTTCCTCGAAAACCGAAATAACGGGAAAAACCGACGGCAGCGGATTATCCTTAATTGTGCGGTTAATTTCAAGGAACTCCATAAGCCCCTCGTTAAAGGTGTATTTATTGGTCGTAACAATCGAAACGGTTTTATCGGGATTCCTCACCGCCGAGCCTACGGGGAAGTATTCCCTTATGCTGACGATGGAATCCTCGGCATTGTCCCATCCTATATAGGTGATGCCCTCGCCGTTCTGCGAGATTACCCGCCCTACAAGAAAGCGGTCGTTTATGAGAAATCTAGAAGGAAGACAGTCGCCGCCGTTTTTCTCGGACGAATCGTATCCGCAGATGGGGCAGACCCTTTCTCCGCCGTTGTCGTTCATACAGCCCATACAAAGTCTGTCGGTATTTATCATAAGTACCTCCAAAGCATCTTAATACTAAAATCAGTATACCATATATGTCAAGCGTCAAGCACAAACATAGCGCTGTCCGCGGTTTTGCTCTTTTTCGGTCTCTTAGGCGCCGCAGGGGGAGATACGGGAATCACCTCACGGAAAACGCAGGTATGTCTTTCGGTTATTACGCGGTCCTCGTGAAGCGAGCCGAAGTACCAGTGCGAAAAATCGCAGGACCTGCCGATTTCTTCAAAATAACCGTTAAGCTTGTTTACCCTGTCGGCATATCCCCTGCGTAACAGCATAGCGCTTTTTACAAGCGACGGCGGCTCATGTGTGATTATATAATCGACCTTACAGCCGGCCTCGTCCAGTCTTCGCGCTCCCGCCGCCATTTCGGCAGGGGAGGGCTCCTCCTCGCGCCACCAGTTGCCGCTTTCTACCCGCATATCCTTATCGGTGCTCTCTCCCCCGCCGAAGGTGAAAAAGCTGTGCCCGTCTATTTCAAATATCTGACCGCGCATAAGGTGGATAAGATTTCCCTTTATTCTGTGCACCATTCCGCCGTGCCAGTATGTGACACGCCCGCGGTTTATCGTATTAAGATTATCGTGCGTTCCCTCGACAAACGCCGTTACAAATCTTCTTGAAGCAAGGTATTCTATAACCTGCTTTTCGGTTTTGTCGCCGTTGAATATGTAGCCGAAATCTCCGCAAACTATCAGTACATCGCCGCTTTTAAGACGGCGGAAGCCCTTGCTGTAAAGCCGTTCAAGATCTCCGTGCATATCTCCTGTTACATATACCACGGACATTCACCTCCGAAATTGCAATTATTACTTTTATTTTTAATAAATTTAATGTATAATAGATACGTATGAATTTATTATACAATAAAATCAGGGAGATTTCTATGCTAAAAAAGACATTTTCCATTATTTTTACTTTAATTTTGGTTATAACCGCCGCCGTAAGCCCCCTTAACGCGTCGGCTTATGAGATAACCGGCTTTTCTCTTAACGCAAAGGAGTGTATGCTCGCCTCCCTCGATACGGGTGAAATCCTTTACGGCAATCATATCGACGAAAAGGTTTATCCTGCCTCGATAACCAAGATTATGACGGTTACCCTTATACTTGAAAGCGAGCTTTACAACCCCGAAGCCAGAATCAGTATGAGCAAGGAAATTCTTGATTTGGTGCTTGGAACCGGGAGCGCCGTTTCAAACCTTAAGGCAGGCGAGGAATTTTCTCAGCTTGACCTTATTTATCTGATACTTATGGCGTCTTACGGAGACTGCACATACCTTGCCGCACAGCATTTCGGCGGAAGTATAGAAGGCTTTGTAGATATGATGAACGCTAAAGCGGAAGAATTAGGTCTTACCGGCACGCATTACAGCAATCCCGTGGGGCTTCACGACGAGCAGAACTACACCACCGTGCGCGACATTCGTACCCTTACGGTTTACGCCCTAAAAAACGAAAC
This sequence comes from Clostridiaceae bacterium, assembly GCA_016303035.1. Classification (GTDB taxonomy): domain Bacteria; phylum Bacillota; class Clostridia; order Oscillospirales; family Acutalibacteraceae; genus UBA737. The sequence continues at coordinate 4,150 of JAEDML010000066.1, forward strand.
CTTTAAGACGGTGTGCGAAACCGCGCGCTACACAATGCCGGCGACAAATCTTTCCCCTGCGCGCACCCTTTCAACCACCAACTTTTTGCAGGATACTACAACAAATTATTACTATCAGTACGCAAAGGGCGTAAAAACGGGATACACCGACGAAGCCGGCCGCTGTCTTGTAAGCACCGCTTCATATAACGGTTATAACTATATCTGCATTGTTATGGGCTGTACGCCTAACGCCGACAGGCGTTATGAATTTGTTGACAGCGCAAATCTATACCGCTGGGCGTTTAATAATTTTTCCTTTAAGGAGATAGGCAGAAGCGAGGACCCCATATGCGAAATGCCCGTTAAGCTTTCGCTTGATACCGATTTTGTACCGCTTTATATAGAAAAAAGTCTGCTGTCTGTACTGCCGAACGATGCGGACGATTCGACCGTGGTAATAGAGCCGCACCTGAAGTCGGAAAGTGTAGACGCCCCCGTTAAAAAGGGAGATGTTCTCGGTACTGCCGATATTATCTACGCCGAGCAGGTAATCGGCACAGTAAACCTTGTGGCGGGCAACAGCGTTAAAGCGAGCAAAATGCTTGTTGCGGCGCGCGCAATAAAAAATATATTTACCTCTGTTTATATGAAGCTGATTCTAATACTTGCCGTTATTGCCGTGGTTATATTCATCCTGCTTTGCATATGGCTTAACCTCGGCAGGCTGAAAAAACGGCGCGTAAAATACATTCCGTATGACGAGCGGCAGGAGACACGCCGCACGCGGCACCGCCATTAAGATTAAATTAAATACGGCGGGATTACTTTTAAAAGGAAGTAATCCCGCCGCGTTTTTATTTAAAATTTTATTCCCTGCTCATATTTATTAACCACATTCTTAATACGGTCAACCGGGTCGAGCAGCTTACTTATCGAATTATCGTAGTTGAGCGTTTCAACAAGCAAAGCAATGTATTTCGCCATATTAACGCTGCAATACCACTCGCGCGATAACAGCCCCTTCGGCTGATAGATAAGGTTGGTTGTAAATACCTTGTTTATATAGCCCTTTTCATAGTAATCGTCAAACTTTTCAAGTCCTTCGACAAAAAGTCCGAAGGTGGAGAAAATAAATATTCTGCCGGCACCCTTTTCTTTAAGCTTTGCGGCAATGTCAAGCATTGATTCGCCTGAAGAAATCATATCGTCAACAAGAATAAGATCCTTGCCGGTAATATCGTTTCCGAGGAATTCGTGAGCCTCTATCGGATTGCGGCCGTTTACTATTACCGAGTAGTTGCGGCGCTTGTAGAACATACCGAGCTCCAGCCCTAAAACGGAGGAATAATAAATGCAGCGTCCCATTCCGCCTTCATCGGGAGAAACTATCATTGTATGGTCGCGGTCAAGCTTGATATCGGGTACGGTTCTGAGCAGAGCCTTTATCATCTGATAAGCCGCCTGAACATTATCAAAACCGTCAAGCGGAATGGCGTTGTTAACACGCGGATCGTGCGCGTCAAAGGTAACTATGTTTTTAACGCCCATAGCAACCAGCTCCTGAAGCGCCATAGCGCAGTCCATAGACTCCCTGGAGGTTCTTCTGTGCTGTCTGCCCTCGTAAAGCATGGGCATAATAACGGTTATTCTTCTCGATTTACCGCCGAGAGCGGCTATTACGCGCTTTAAATCCTGAAAATGATCATCAGGGCTCATAGGCACCGTCTGACCGTACATATTGTAGGTCACGCTGTAATTAAAGCAGTCGCAGATGATGTAAACATCAAGTCCGCGCGCGGTATGCTTTAAAACCGCCTTTGCTTCGCCCGTGCCGAAACGCGGACAGTTAGCCGGAACAACAAAGGATTCGTCCTCGGGTATGTTTCGCCATTGCTTAAGGTAATAGTCAACCTTTGAAGCAAGGTCCTCACAGCCGCGCATGCTTATAAGTGCAAGGTCGCCGTACGGGGTATGTTTAAAATCAATGCTTGCCATAAAATGTCCTCCGATAAGCTATATTTAACACTAATATAATACCATAAAATGTTCGACTGAAAAAGACCTTTTTATAAAAAATTTTACATAATTTTTACTGTGTAAATTGAGTTGTTTTTTATAATAAAAGCATAACCGTAATTAAAAACACCGTTTTGCTTCGGAAATTATAAAACTTTCCGCCGCAAAACGGTGAATTTTTTACTGCTCCATTTGTTTACCGAGGAACGACGCCGCTACACCCGCAAGCTTAATATCCGATTCGCTCGGCATGCTTACCTTGTCACTGTCGGCAAGAATTACCGCGCCGCTTACATCGCCCCCTGCAATAATCGGCGCCGCCACACAAATACTGCGGTTTATTCCCTCAACCGCAAGGTCGCCGCCGCCCTTTTCGTTGGCAACTGTGCGCCGCTGTTCCATAATCTCCTCAACAGCGGGGGTCACCCTGCGTTCGATAACCTCTTTTTTGGAAATTCCCGCCGCGGCTACGCAGTGGTCCCTATCGCATATAAGCACGGTAAGGTCGGTCGCCGAGGAGAGTGCGTCGGCATACTGCGAAGCAAAGAGCGAAAGCTCGCCTATCGGCGAATACTTTTTAAAAATTACCTCGCCGCCGGCGTCGGTGTATATTTCAAGCGGGTCGCCCTCGCGGATTCGCATTGTTCTGCGTATTTCCTTGGGGATTACAACCCTGCCGAGATCATCTAT
>JAEDML010000067.1 GCA_016303035.1 Clostridiaceae bacterium
CTGCTTTGTGGACATTCCCTGCTCAATTTCAATTACGCAGTTTTCCCCTCTGCCGAAGCCTATACCCATATAATCGGCTCCCGCGAAGATTATGACGAATGCAAGTCCTATTGATACGGCAAAAATAGCGATAATCCATATTGCGGTTTTAATAGCGGATTTACCTTTGCTGCGTTTTTTTAGGTGACCCCCGTTTTGGTCGGAAGACGGCTCGTCAACATCCGGCGAGAAGCCCTTCCCTATAATAAAATCGTCATTGTCATTAGGAGTATTTTGGTTTTCGTTTAAATTTTCGTCCATATATTATCACTTCTTTCCGATATGATTCGGTTCTATTCAAACTTCATTGAAGATTTAAGCTCATCGGCTTTTTTGCCGTCTTTTGTAAGCGCAGTTACTATTTCAAAACCGAATTTAAAGGCCGCGCCTGGTCCGTTTGCGGTTATAAAATTACCGTCCATTACAACCGGAGTCTGCAAGGTATCGGCTCCCGTTAAATCCTTTTCGAATCCGCTGTAGCAGGTGGCGGTTTTTCCCTTTAAAAGACCCTTGTGGCCGAGAATTGAAGGAGCGGCGCATATAGCGCATATAAGTATTCCGTTTTGATAAGAAAAATCAATTATTTTCTGAACGGCTGCATCCTTTTCAAGGTTAAGGGTTCCCGGCATACCGCCCGGCAGGATTATAGCTTCAAGCGAGGATGTATCCGTATTCTCTGCCGTAATATCGCAAACAATCGGTATTCCGTGGGAGCCTGTAACGGTTTTTCCGCCCACTCCGACCGTTTTAACGGTAAAGCCTGCGCGGCGAAGAATATCGGTAGGTATTATGGCTTCGCTCTCCTCAAAGCCCTCGGCTAAAAATGTGTATATCATATAAATCTCCGTTCTTAAAAAAGAATAAAAATTTTTTTAATAGACCGAAAGCGCAATTTTCAGAACATCGGAGGCAATATCCTCTATACTGCGCGCCTCTCCGTTTTCGGCGCAGGGTACTATATCCCAGCCCGAATATTCGGCGGTGAAAAGGGCGGCTTTACGGCATTTTGAAAGATACGAAACATCGCTTTCGTGAATGTCTTTTTTAGCGTTGTCGCCGCAGTAACGCTTTGAAAGCAGCTTTTGCGATACCTCTACCGGCATATCGAGAAAAATTACCTTATCAGGCTTAGGTATTGAAATTTTGTTATATTCAAAATCGTAAAGCCAGTCAAGAAAGCCTGTCCATTCATTTTCGGGCAGCTTAGAGGTTTGGTGCACGGCGTTTGAAGTAGTATACCGTCCTGCTATAACCGTACCGCCGTTATTATAATAATCGCCCCAGTCGGATTTATACGAAGCGAAACGGTCAACCGTATAAAAGGCGGAAGCGGCGTAGGCGTTTACATCATCGGGCTTTTTCCCGAAATCACCGTTTAGATACATTTTCACAAGTGCGCTTGAAGAACTTTGGTAGTCGGGGAAGGATACGGTTTTACATTCAATTCCGTTTTCTTTAAGTCCGTCGGGTAAAAGGGAAAGCTGGGTGGATTTTCCGCTGCCGTCAAGGCCTTCAAGTACGATGAGCTTACCCATTGCTTTTCAGCTCCTTAAAATATTCGCGTACTTCAAGAATCTTTCCGCAGGACATTTTACCCTCGGGACAGCCGCCGTTAAGGCAGGAGGGACCCGCGTTTTTAAAGAGATTCGGCGCAACCTTTATAACGAGAGAGAGCATTTGGTTTGCAACCTCCCTTATTTCCCACTGCGCGCGGTTGCAGCAGCGGTGGCGGAAAAAGTTTATAAGCGAGCGTGCGTTCATTGTTACCACCATCTGCGTTGCGCAGGCATTGGGCAGTACAAAACGCGCGTCTTCAATGGCTTTCTTTTCAGCAAGGCGGTTGGCGGTTTTTTCATCCTTGCCCTGACTTAAAAATTCCTTTTTATGCTTTGCCTTTAAAATTTCTGCAAGGCGGTCGTATTTTTTTTGATCCTCCGCCATAATTTCCTTATAAAGCTCGAGAGCTTCCTCATCAGCTGCTATTTCCGGGGGTGTGACATATTCAAATGCGCCCTCACGCACATAGCGCTGACTTTTTACCGAATAGGACGCTATTCTGTGCCGCGTTATCTGTGCGAGCAGGGAACGGGAGACACCCTCGATTCCGAATGTAAATGAGGCGTGCTCTATAGGACTTTCGTGACCTATTTCGGAAAGCATTTCAACAAAGGAAGCCGCCTTTTCATCGGTCAGGTTATCGGAAAGCTCGGTAATCGAAGAACTGCTGTAACACAGCTTTGCGGCCGAAGCCACGGTATGCTCCGGGTTGGGCGTATATGCAAGAAGAACAACATTTGCCATTAGAATAACTCCTTTCGGGAATCCGAATTAAATATTATATATATTATAACAAACAGATATTGTGTTGGCAATCTATTTTTGTCTGACGGGTATAAAAAGAAAAATTTATTTTTTTAAGGGACATAATTCTATCATTTTTTCATTATTTTAGTCATATACTTTTCTATGGATACCAAATTATCCGGAAAAGCAGTAAAAAGGAAAGGTGATAAAATAATGAAAGGTTACTATCCCGAAGGGTGGCTTAACGGCACCTCGGAAAACAAAAGATGTATGATGACGCCGTCGGCGCTGGCAGAGGCGCAGGCAAGGGAAACCGTGCTTGAATCTCCCGTAATAATGTGCGACGCGTCACATAATCTTATTGTCAGCCTCGGCTGTATGAAGGGGATTATTCCGCGCGATGAGGGGGCAATCGGCATTTCGGACGGAACAACGCGCGACATAGCGCTGATTTCCCGTGTGGGCAGGCCGGTATGCTTTGTAGTTACCGCTATAAAGGCAGATGAAAACGGCAGGCTTTACGCCCTGCTTTCGCGCCGCCGCGCGCAGGAGCTTTGCCGTCAGTATATTGCTTCAAGCCGCAGTATAGGGGATGTTATCGAGGCAAAGGTAACGCATCTTGAGTCATTCGGAGCATTTTGTGATATAGGCTGCGGAAACGCCGCACTTTTGCCGATTGATGCAATTTCGGTTTCGCGCATTTCGCATCCGAGAGACAGATTTTCTGTCGGAGATGATATTCGCGTCGTAATAAAAAGCGTAGCCGAGGACGGCAAGATAACCCTTTCCCATAAGGAACTTTTAGGAACCTGGGAGGAAAACGCCGCACTGTTCGCACCGGGGCAGACCGTTACGGGGGTTATCAGAAGTGTGGAGGATTACGGCGTGTTTGTGGAGCTTACGCCGAATCTTGCCGGACTTGCAGAGCCCAGAACCGATGTGTTTATAGGACAGCAGGCAAGCGTATACATAAAAAGCGTTATACGCGAAAAAATGAAGATAAAACTTATTATTATTGACAGCTTTGATTCGGATTATACACCCGAAATAAATTATTTTTATACCGGTGATTCAATAACCGAATGGGATTATTCGCCCAAGGACTGCTGTAAGCGCATATACACAGCATTTAAATGATTGATTTTTCCCGTTTCTGGGTATATAATATGCCTGAGGTTCTTAAAACGAACTTCAGGCATATCAGTTTTTTAGATGAAACGAGGTTACAAAAATGTCGGAAGAAAATATAAACGGCTGTACAGGAGATTGCGGCTCCTGCGGAGCAAACTGCCCTTCAAGGGAGCCGGAAAGCCTTATTGAGCCAACCGGAGAATACAACAATATAAAGCATGTTATCGGCGTTGTAAGCGGTAAAGGCGGCGTGGGAAAATCAATGGTTTCCTCAATGCTTTCGGTGCTTATGAAGCGAAGAGGGTACAATGTAGGCCTTTTGGATTCGGATATTACAGGTCCGTCTATCCCAAAAACCTTCGGTATAAATTCAAGGGCTATGCAGAATGAAATCGGCATACTTCCGGCGGTCACAAAAGGCGGAATCGAGCTTATGTCGGTAAATCTTATGCTGGAGGACAGAGAATCGCCGGTAATATGGCGCGGTCCCGTTATAGCAGGCGCGGTAAAGCAGTTCTGGCATGATGTAGTTTGGGGTGACCTTGATTACCTCTTTATAGACTGCCCCCCTGGAACGGGCGATGTTCCGCTTACTGTTTTTCAGAGTATTCCGCTTGACGGTATAATCATAGTCACTTCGCCGCAGGACCTTGTGTCTCTAATAGTCAAAAAGGCATATAATATGGCCAAGATGATGGACATTCCGGTGCTCGGAATAGTAGAAAATATGAGCTATGTAAAGTGCCCCGACTGCGGAAAGGAATTTAACATTTTCGGCTCGGGCAGCGAAACTATTGCCGAGGAGCTGGGCGTTCCGCTGCTCGGGAAAATGCCTATTGATATGTCGCTTGCACAGATGGTTGACAACGGCGAGTTTGAACGCTTTGAGTGCGATTATCTCGACGGTGCAGCAGACGCACTCGAAAAGCGGTTCGGCAAATAAGCTAAAACAGCTTAATTTCAAAATCAAGTATTCTCAGAACGCCGTCGGCAAAGCCGACGGCTTTTTTATATTCCCCGAAGCCTATATTAACGGTATTTTCGTATGCCGCCGATATTCCGTAGATAAAGACGGCAAGGCATACAACAATAATTGCCGTAATGTACATCGAGCGCAAAAACAGTTCTGTATTTTTCTTTAATTTCACGGTACTATATGCTTCCTTTTTATTAGGATTAGGTCAGTCTATGTCAGTGTATTTAAAAGACTTGCGGCGGCGTTTCCCACCATTTCGGCCGAATAGCAGGCTTCCTCCAGTGTGTTGGCGTCGGTACCGAATTCTATCAGTATCGAGCCTGTGGTAAGGCTTTCGTTATAGTTTTTGGAATTAAGACTTAACGGTCTTGCAAGGGTCGGATACATCACTTCAAGCGTCTGCTGAAGCCGCAGAGCCAGCTTAAGATTTTCCTGCCAATCAGGGAAATTTTTTACGCTTCCGCTCTGCGAGCCCATAACAATCATAACCTGGGCCGCTTTTTTGCCGTTTATTTCGGTCACAACCTTAACCTTGTCGGTATCGTTTGACGAAATCGCGTCGCGGTGAAGATCCATAACTATTTTTATGCCGGGATATTTTTTAAGATAGGAGCATATAGTTTCCGCCGCGCGTGAGTAACTGCCGTTGTATTCGGGATAGTCATGCTGCGTAGTATCATGAAGGGTTTTAATTCCGGCGGCGTTAAGCTTTTCGGCTACAATATTTCCTATTTTAACCATATTAAGGTTTTCGTCCCGTGAGCGTGAAGTAAATGTATCGTCGTAGCAGTCGGAGTCGGTTGTCATAAAGCTTTCGGTGGTATGCGTGTGCATTATAAGCACCTGCACTTGGTCGCTTTTTTCAATTTTGTAGGGCAGTTCGGCCGAGAGCAGCCCTTTAATGTCAATGCTAAGCTCGGTATTGTTCTTCATATATGTGTTATTGTATGAGGACGGGGCGGAATAAGGTGAAATGTAACGGGACAATATTTTACCCTTTACAACGCCCGAAGCTGAGGTCAAAATGCTCTCCGCTGAAGATGAGTCAGACACAGACGATTCGCTCTTAACCTTTTCGGACGGAGTTGAGTCAGTGCCCGACGGTAAATCCTCGGTTTCGGACGAAAGCGTACCCTTACCTTCAAAAACCGCGGCGGATGTATCCGAAACACCGAATACCGCTGTGTAAAATCCGTAGCAAATAATAAAAATACATATAAAACATACCGATATAAATCTTGCTATACTTCCGCGGTTATGCATATTTTTCACCCCATAAAAGTTTATGCCGCCGAGAATGGGGTTATACCAGGCTGAAAATAACATCGGGCTCAATTTCCGGCTGAAAAAATACATTAAGCGCGCGGGACAGTATTTCGCTCATATGCTTTGATAAAACATCTATATCTTTCGGGGTTACAATCATTTCGCCGTAGTTTTCGGGCTCCTTTCCGGTAAGCTCAAAGGCAAGGGCAGACGCATCCACAACTGTGGGAACACCTACGGCTATTACAGGAATACCAAGCGTTTTTTCGCTGATTTCCTTGCGTGAATTTTTCACACCCGAGCCGGGAGATATGCCGGTATTAGAAAGCTGAACGGTTGTAAAAAGGCGCGAGGAGCTGCCTGCGGCCAGCGCGTCGATAACTATTACGGCGGAGGGCTTTATTCTTTCTGCCGCTCCGGCGACAAGCTCCATAACCTCTATTCCGGTTTTGCCGAGAACCCCCGGAGCTATTGCCGCAACGCTTTTTAGTCCTTTTAAACCGATGCTTTCGGCAAAGCCGCCCACAAGGTGCCGTGTTGCAAGGATTCCCGAAATGGTATCGGGACCTATTGAATCGGCGGTTATGTCGGTATTGCCAAGCCCCACTGCAAGCAGCTTCTCACGGTTTTCCGGCAGCAGCTCGCAAAGGGAATCGGTAATCGCTTTTTCAATACTTCCGTATTCCGCAAGTTGGTCTATCGGGGGAAATTCTATCGTAATATATTTTCCTTTCGGCTTTTTAAGTCTTTCTGCCGCACCGTCATCGGTAATATGCGTTTTGGTTATTTTTATTTCTCCGCGATTTTCGGTTTTTATATCGGCACCTTTAATATCGCTTTTAAGCGTATTTGAAGTATCTATCACAAGGTCGGATCTTATACCCATTAAATTCCCCCTTTTTAATATTCTTTCAGCAAAAAAGAAATTTATTAAAAAAGAGGGATATAAAATCCGCGGTATTGCAAATTTGAAAAATAAAATAAAAAAATGGTTAAATTTATCTTGACATAATAAAAAAATAGGTTATAATATCATTGTTATCTTGATATTGGGGAATTGTGTAACGGTAGCACGACAGACTCTGACTCTGTTTGTTG
>JAEDML010000068.1 GCA_016303035.1 Clostridiaceae bacterium
GTTTTGAATTGTTAAGCGCTTCTATTTCCTTTTTCAGCTCGTCGGCTTTTTCGGGGGTAATTTCAGCCGTTGGGTGCTCCGCAAGCTCGATGCTTTTTTTGAGTGATTCGGCTTCGCCGTTCTTTGCAGTGATTTTCTGTTCAAGCGCCTCTGCCTTTGAAATACAGAATTCAAGCTTTCTTACAAACATTTCGTCGATAAGTCCGCCGTCCGAAAGTCTAAGGGTTTCGTTAAGACTGTCAAGCTCATCTTTTAGTGACAGCATTTCGCGCAGTTTCTGCGCGTTTCGTATATCCTGTTCCGAATCAATAATATTTTTAAGCTCTGAGTACCGCTTTTCAAGTTCCTTGATTTCCGTATCAAGCTGTTTTGCCTCATTCTCTGTAACGGCGCGTTTTTTTCTTTGCTCTTCGCAATTATTTAATCTGCCGTTAAGCTCGGAAAGCAGGGCGCGGTTTTTAATAAGTCTGCCAACCTTGCCGCTTTTTGATACAAGGTCAAACCGAGCGTCCTCAAGTCTTTCTAGCACGGTCTGGTATGAGGTATCCTCGTCTCCCGTAACGGCTATGTTTGAAAGCTTGGCGTTGATTTCTCCTTCGGCGGCGGAATCCGTTTCGACCGCTCCGAATTGACCGACAAAAACGCTTCGCTCAAAGGCGGAGGCGGAAATCCCGAAAAATTCCTGACCGATATTTCCTGCAACCGACTGCCGCGTTCCCATATCAAGGTCATAAAGAGACAGCTTGTCGGTGGAATTTGAAGCGCCGAATTCACGCTCTAAGCGGTAGCGCCTGCCGGAATGCTCAAAATCTATGCTGCCTGCCATTTTGCTTCCGTCCCACGGGGTATAGCGCCTGCGCGTGCTTTTTGAAAGGTCGGAGCTTTGGCGCTGTTCGCTGCCGTAAAACATCATTTTAATAAATGCCATAACGGTGCTTTTGCCGTTTTCGTTTTGTCCGTAAACCGTGTTAAAGCCTGCTGAAAGATTAAGGGTAAATTTTTTAAGTCCCCCGAAGGCCTCTATATATATACGTTCAAGCTTCATCAAACTTTACCTCCGAAACAAAGGCTTTAAGTCCGAGCTTAAGCGCGGCTTTAAGCATATCGCGCTCACTGACTTGAGCCGTGTTTATCTTTTCAAGCATTTTTTTAACAAAGGTGCCTTTAAGCGTATTTTCCTTTGCAAGCTCCTCATAATTTACGCAGATTTCGGTACGGTCATTCACCTTGGCAAAGCAGACAACCTCGGAAATCCTGCTTGCAATTTCATCGGTGGAAATTATGGTGCCCTCCTGTATGTCGCCTGTCAGCTCTATTTTATAGAGGTTGTTTACATAATCCTCACCGTATTTTTTCTTAAGAACCGACAAAACCGTAAATGCCGCCTCGGCTGAGGTGTTAGTGCCGCTGATATCAACCTTTTCGTAAATATTCATACGCTTTGCGACGCGGACAAATTCGAGTTTACATAAACCTTTTCCTATTTCGCCTATATATACGCCTTTTTCATCAAGCTCGTCAAAGCCCTGCCCTTCGGGACAGCCGCAATATGCAAAATAGGTGTTTTCAAGCTTTAAAATTTCGGTATGCTTGTGTACATGGCCTAAGGCTATATAGTCCATTCCGCTTGAGGTTATAAATTCCGGCGTTATTGCGTTATAATCCGATTTAAGGTCGCTTTTAAGCTCGCCGTGAAGTACCATAAGGTTTACATAATCATCATCAGGCGGAGTGAGCGAAAAATTCTTTTCACCCTGCATATGTGTGTTTTCAAAGGATCTGCCGTAAACGCGGAGTCCCAAATCGTCAAAGGTTAAACATTCGTCCTTGCCGCCGAGTATAAAAAGATTATTCGGCAGTTCTCTGCCGGCAAAGGGTGACGAGCTGTTAAGCGGATCGTGGTTGCCTGCCGCGTAGATAAATTTTATATCGGGTGCGGCGGCAATCTTCGCGATTACCGAATCAACCAGCGAGGTCTCGGCGGAATTACTGTCAAACAGGTCGCCTGCAATGGCCGCAACCTGTATTTTGCGGTCGATTGCCGTGTCTATAATCCGTTCAAAGGTAAGAAGCGTCTCATATCTTCGGGTTTGCGCGAACGAGCCCAGTGAGCTGTCAGCCGCGCCTATATGTATATCCGCACAGTGTAAAAGCCTTACGCTGCCCATCGAAAATTCCTCCAAAAGCGTATTTACGGCAGAAAATTCGGGAAATATTCCGAATTTTTGCACTAATTGAATTTTACCATTTTTACAGTATGAATTCAAGTACGGCGTGAAATAATATACTGCTTTTTTACTTGTAAGAAAATATTGCCTTTAATTTAATATTGTTATATAATTAAATAAAATATATTTGGGAGTGTTTGCAGGTGGATATCCGTGTAGGTGATAAACTTATTTTCAAAAAAAAGCATCCCTGCGGGGCGGACAGCTTCAGCGTGCTGCGTATAGGTATGGATTTTCGCCTTAGGTGTGACGGCTGCGGACATGAGATAATGCTTCCGCGTTCAAAGGCGGAAAAGAATATTAAACGAATAGTAAGACCCGAAGAGGAGAACCGTAATGTTAGATAAGCTTGAAGCGGTGGAAAACCGCTATGAACAGATAGGCGTGGAGCTTACAAGACCCGAAGTTGTCTCTGACAATGAGCAGTTTAAAAGGCTTATGAAGGAACACAGCGAGCTTACGCCGATAGTTGAAAAATACCGCGAATACCGCGCCGCTAAGCAAAGCGAGGCCGAAGCGGCGGAATTGCTAAGTAACGGAGGGCTTGACAGGGATTTTAAAGAGCTTGTGGAGGAAGAACTGCTTGAGGCTAAGAATAAGGCGGCAGTCTGCTCCGACGAGCTTAAAATTCTTTTACTGCCTAAGGACCCTAACGATGATAAAAATGTAATCATAGAAATAAGAGGCGGTGCCGGTGGTGAAGAAGCCGCGCTTTTTGCCGCTTCGCTTTTCAGAATGTACAATATGTATGCCGAATCAAAGCATTGGCATATTGAGATGATAAACGCAAATGAAACAGAGCTCGGCGGCTATAAGGAAGTTGTTTTTATGGTTGAGGGCAGCGGTGCATATTCAAGATTTAAATATGAAAGCGGAGTTCACCGCGTTCAGCGCGTACCCGATACCGAAACGCAGGGCAGAATACACACCTCTACCGTTACAGTTGCCGTACTTCCGGAAGCCGAAGAGGTTGAATTTGAGCTTAATCCGGCAGATTTAAAGATTGATACCTTCCGCTCGTCGGGGGCAGGCGGTCAGCACATCAATAAAACCTCCTCCGCAATCAGAATAACGCATATACCAACAGGTACGGTTGTTGAATGTCAGGATGAACGCAGTCAGTACAAGAATAAGGATAAGGCGATGAAAATACTGCGTTCAAGGCTGTTTGACGCCGCCCAAAAGGAGCATGACGAGGCTATCGCCTCCGACCGTAAATCACAGGTCGGAACGGGAGACCGCAGCGAGCGCATACGCACCTACAATTTTCCGCAGGGGCGCGTTACCGATCATAGAATCGGGCTTACGCTTTATAAGCTTGAGCAGATACTTAACGGCGATATTGATGAAATTATCGACGCGCTGATAACCTACTACCGCACCGAGGCACTGAAATCCGAAGAACAACAGTAACAAAGGAAGTAATCGTAATGTATACCGAAAGGCTTTCGTTAAAGCCTAACGAATATGAGAAAAGCATAGCGCGGGCATCTGAACTGTTAAGAAACGGCGGCGTTGTGGCGGTTCCCACCGAAACGGTCTACGGTCTTGCGGCGTCCGCCTATTGCGAGGACGCCGTAAAAAAGGTTTTTAAGGCTAAGGGAAGACCGCAGGACAATCCGCTTATAGTGCATATAGCCGATATGGATATGCTTTTTGAAATTGCCGAGGATATTCCCGAAAACGCTCTTATCTGCGCTGAAAAATTCTGGCCGGGACCCTTTACAATGGTGCTTAAACGTACTGATATTATTCCGTCCGGCGTTTCCGCAGGGCTTGATACCGTGGCGGTGAGAATGCCGTCTGACCCTGTATGCCGCGATATAATAAGGAAAAGCGGTATTCCGCTTGCGGCACCGTCTGCCAATCTTTCGGGTAAGCCGAGTCCTACCGAGCCTTCGCATGTGCTGTGCGACCTTGATGGTAAAATTGATGCCGTTGTGATTTCGGGCAGCTGTGACGTCGGCGTCGAATCTACCGTTGTTTCATTTACAGGCGGCACGCCGTCGCTGCTTCGTCCGGGCGGCGTTACTCTTGAGCAGCTACGGGAAATTTTGCCCGATATTACGGTGGACAGCGCAGTACTTTCCGAGCCTGAGAAGGGAGCCAAGGTCGCGTCTCCGGGTATGAAGTATAAGCACTATGCGCCGAAGGCCGATACCTATCTTGTTGAGGCCGACGGCGAAAAATATGCCGAATTTGTAAACGGAAGAAATAACGGAGTTGCAATATGCTTTACAGAGGACTCGGACACCGTAAAGGTAAAAAAAATAGTTTACGGCAGCCGTCAAAACGAAGCGACCTTAGCCCATTCGGTGTTTGACGCTCTGCGTGAGGCTGACGCATTAGGCGCCGAGACCGTTTATGTACACGCTCCTTCAAAAACGGGAGTGGGGCTTGCGGTTTATAACCGACTTATCCGAGCCGCCGCATTCAGGGTGATTAAATTATGAGTATTACGGTAGGTCTTACCGGTCCTACGGGAGCGGGGAAAAGCGCGGCTTCAGCCGCGGCGCTTAAAATGGGTATTAAGGTAATAGACTGCGATTTAATAGCACGAGACGCTGTTAAAAAAGGCAGTAAGGGGCTTTGCGCGCTGATATCGGTTTTCGGGGACGACATACTTTTATCGGACGGTCAGCTTAACCGTGCGCGCCTTGCCGAAAAGGCGTTTTCATCGGACGAAAATACGGCTCTGCTTAATAAAACCATTCTTCCGTTTATTTCTGAGCTTGTGAGACAGCAGATGGATTGCGATAAAATTCTGCTTGACGCGCCCACGCTTTTTGAAAGCGGGCTTGACAGCGTGTGCGACTGCACGATTGCCGTTTTGGCAGATGAAAAAGTGAGACTAAAGCGAATAATAGCGCGCGATAATCTAACACTAAATGAAGCGAAAAGGCGTATATCGGCAGGAAAAAGTGATAACTTTTTTATAAAAAACGCAGATTATGTTATTTATAACAACGCGGACGGTAAAGAGTTTATAAATGAAGCGGAAGCTTTATTTAAAAAAATATTCGGAGGCAGATAAATATGTCAGAAAAACTATCTAAATCGGAGGAGCTTAAGGAAAAGCTTTTCTATAAAAAGCAGAACGGTAGGCTGATTTGCGATGATGAAACGTTAAGCCGCGCAGACGAATACTGCGAGGGATACAAGTGCTTTTTAAATATCGCTAAAACCGAGCGCGAGGCTGCCGCCACAGCCATTGAAATGGCAAAGGCACGTGGATTTTCCGAGTTTGAGAGAGGAAAGCAGTACAAAGCGGGCGATAAGGTATATATAAACAACAGGGGGAAGACGGTTGCGCTTGCGGTTATAGGTACACAGAGCGTTGAAAGTGGAGTAAATATCACCGCCGCGCATATAGATTCACCGCGGCTGGACTTAAAGCCCAATCCGCTTTATGAGGATACCGACCTAGCTCTCTTTAAAACCCATTATTACGGCGGTATAAAGAAGTATCAGTGGACGGCGGTGCCGCTTGCGCTTCACGGTGTTTTTGCCTTGAAGGACGGAAGCGTTGTCAAGGTATCTTTAGGAGAAAATGACGATGAGCCGCGCTTTGTAGTAAACGATCTTTTGCCGCATCTCGCTTCAGAGCAAAATAAACGCACACTTGCAGAGGGTATAAAGGGCGAGGAGCTTAATGTGCTTATAGGCAGCCACCCCTTTAAGGATGATAAAGGAAGCGAGCTTGTAAAGCTTAATATTCTCAAACTTCTTAACGAGAAGTACGGTATTACCGAAACCGATTTTCTTTCGGCTGAGCTTGAGTTAGTTCCTGCGTTCAAGGCAAGCGATTTAGGTTTTGACCGCTCAATGGTGGGCTCATACGGTCAGGACGACCGCGTATGCGCTTATCCTGCGCTTACCGCCGTGCTTAATGTTGAAAATCCCAAGCGCACGGCAGTTGCAATTCTTACCGACAAGGAGGAAATCGGCTCGGACGGTAATACGGGTCTTAATTCCGATTTCCTTCGTTATGTAATTCATGACCTTGCCGAAATGCAGGGCGGCAACGGAACCGTGGCCTTAAGAAACTCAAAGTGCCTGTCTGCCGATGTTAACGCAGGACTTGACCCGACTTTCCCGGATGTTATGGAAAGAAAAAATGCGTCGCTTCTTAACTACGGTGTTACCGTAACTAAATACACCGGCGCAAGGGGCAAGGCCTCAACCTCTGACGCTTCGGCGGAATATGTCGCCGAAGTTCGCGCTATGCTTGATAAAGCGGGCATAATCTGGCAGACAGGGGAGCTTGGCAAGGTAGATATAGGCGGCGGCGGAACGGTCGCCATGTATATTGCTAATATGGGGGTTGATGTTGTCGACCTCGGCGTTCCGGTGCTTTCAATGCACTCGCCCTTTGAGACGACCGCAAAGCTTGACATATATATGTGCTACCGCGCAATGTACGAGTTTATGAAGTAGCGAATAGCCGTTTTCCGCATATAATATATTGACCGGTCAAGTATTATCAGGATGT
>JAEDML010000069.1 GCA_016303035.1 Clostridiaceae bacterium
ATTCTGGACTTACGCATTTCTGCTACTCGACTATATTATTTTACCTGAAAATCAAAAAATATTCAAGTAGAAATTTTTATTTCCGATTTTCGGATTTATCCCTTTAATCCCCGTTCCTGACGGCTCATATCCTCTACTACAATATCGAAAATCTCGCCGAGTGTAGCGCAGTATTTCAAAACATCCCACGGCTCGTTAGTGTGAAAATGAATTTTTACCAGATCCTCATCGCCTACCGCAAGCAGGCAGTCGCCTTTAAAATTGTTTCTGAAATAATCGTTTATTTCGTCCTCGTTAAGTCCGTGTCCCTCAATCAAAAGCTGCGTATCGTATTTGAATTCCATAATGAATTTCGTCCTTTCAAAATTTTATACTAAGGCAAAGTACAGCAACACTACAATACCGAGTACGATTCTGTAATAACCGAAAGCGGTAAAATCGCGCTTTTTTATATAGCCTATAAGGAATTTAATTGCCGCTATTGATACGAGGAATGCCGTAATCATACCAACCGCAAGCACTGCAAGCTCGCTGCCTGTGAAGCCGAGACCGAATTTTACAAGCTTTACAAGGCTTGCGCCGAACATAACCGGAACGGCAAGATAAAAACTGAACTCGGCCGCTGTTACGCGCGATACCCCGAGCAATATCGCCCCGAGTATGGTCGCGCCGCTTCGCGAGGTTCCGGGTATTACGGCAAGCATTTGAAAAACACCGATAAGCAAAGCGGTTTTATAACTCATTTCATTCATATTTGAAACGACCGGCTTTCGGTTGCGGTTATACCGTTCTATGACTATAAAAAGTATGCCGTAGATTATAAGCATTGCCGCAACTACGCGGTAGTTATAAAAAATCTCGTCGATTTTATCGTTAAAGGGCACGAGCAGGGCGGCAGGTATGCAGGCTACGATAACCTTAAACCACATATCCATAACACTCTTTTTAATATGTCCCTCGCCCTTTGTTATGTAATTGTACCCGAGCTGTTTACGCGAAGTAAAGGGCCACAGCTTTTTCCAATATATAACTACAACCGCCATTATTGCGCCGAGCTGAATAACGACATCGAACATCTCCTTAAATTCATCGCTCATACCGAGCTTTAAAAATTCATCGGCAAGAATAATATGCCCCGTACTGCTTATCGGGAGCCATTCGGTTATACCCTCTACTATGCCGAGTATAACCGATTTAAGTAAATCTATCATATTTGTCCTCCAAAAATCAGTTTCACCGTATACAGACAGTGTAAGAAGCCGTATACACGGCTTCTTACACTGTGCGGTTTTATCCGTTAACTATTTCCTTATAAAGCTTAATATATGCGTTAGCCGACCTTGACCAGCTGTTATCGCACTCCATTCCGCGCTTCTTAAGCGTATTCCAGCCGTTTGCGTCGGAATATCCTGCAAGGGCGCGCCAAACGGCATTTTCCATATCATGGGCGTTGTAGCTTTGGAAGGTAAAGCCGTTGCCCTGACCGTCGCCGCTGTCGGATATCGTATCGTTAAGACCTCCGGTTTCCCTGACAATCGGAACCGTGCCGTATCTTAAAGCCACCATCTGCGCAAGGCCGCAGGGCTCGCTTTGACTCGGCATAAGGAACATATCCGCTCCTGCATATATTCTGTGAGCCAGCTGCGGATTAAATCCGAGATTCAGCCCCACCTTATCGGGATATCTTTCTGCCATTCTATGGAAGAAGGTTTCGAACTCCCATTCACCCGAACCGAGAATTGCAAATTGAAGATCGGCTCTAAGCAGCTCCTCAAAAACGCATTTGACAAGGTCAAAGCCCTTGTGCTTAACAAGGCGGCTGACAATTCCGATAACGGGAACTCCCGGCTTTTGCGGCAGTCCCAGCTCCGACTGAAGCGATTGCTTGTTAAACGCTTTGCCCACCATATCATCAGCATTATAGCTGCGGTATATCAGTCCGTCCTTTTCGGGATTGTATACATCGTAATCAATTCCGTTGACAATGCCCGTAAGCTTAAAGGTGAATTCCCTTAATATACCGTCAAGCCCGTGCGAATAGTAAGGGTCGAGTATCTCGCGCGCATAGGTAGGAGAAACAGTGGTCACCTTATCGGCGCACTGTATAGCGCCCTTCATAAAGTTTATGCAGCCGTCATAATCAAGCAGACTTTCACACTCAGGCGGAAGGCCTAGAACATCGCCCGTAAGCTCGTGTCCGTACTTTCCCTGATACTGAATGTTGTGTATGGTAAAAACGGTTTTGATCTTTTTAAATGTCTCATCCCAACGGTAAAAGGCATTAAGATATACGGGAACGAGCGCTGTCTGCCAGTCGTTGCAATGAATAACATCGGGTTTAAAATCTATATGGGGTATTATTTCAAGCACGGCGCGAGAGAAGAAGGCAAATCGCTCCGCGTCGTCATAATGACCGTAAAGACCGTCCCGCTTGAAATAATACTGATTATCAAGAAGATAGTATATTACACCGTCTACATGCGCTTCAAAGATTCCGCAATACTGTCTGCGCCACGAAACAGGGACGGTTATGCTGCACAAAAAATTCATTTTGCTTCGCATTTCCTCCGAAACACAGCCGTAAAGCGGCATTACCACGCGGCACCCCACCAACCTTTTCCTAAGAGCCTTGGGCAGTGCGCCCGAAACATCGGCAAGCCCTCCCGACATTGCAAACGGATACGCTTCGCTTGAAGCAAATAAAACCTTCATTTCCAATCTCCTTTTATATGTTTAACTATAATATTTGATTTTTCTTTACAAAGAAGCACTTGCCGGCGGTTCCCTTTAATATCATATCCGAGCCGATTACGGCGTTCTTATCGGAAATTACATTATTAAGCTGTGCGCCGCTGCCTACCGAGGTCGACTGCATAAGAATACAGTTTTCAACAACCGCTCCCTTTTCCACCTTAACACCCCTAAAGAGGATACTGTTTTTAACGGTTCCGTCTATCACGCAGCCGTCGGCAATAATACAGTTATTTACGCTGGATTTTGTTCCGTAGCGTGTCGGCATATCATCCCGTGTTTTTGTGAATATCGGACGTTTGCGGTTAAAAAGCTGTGCGCGTACACCCGAATCAAGCAACTGCATATTCGCATTGAAATAGGCATTCATACCGTCAAGCACTGCCGCAAAGCCTTTATGCTCATAGCCGTAAATATTCAGGCGTTTTACCATTTTGGCAATGATATCGCGGTTGACATCGGTATTATCGTCTTCATAGGCGCTGCTTATAAGATTAAGTAAAAGCTGCCGCTGAATAATGCAAACGCCTATAGCGAAATCGGCCTCGTGCGATTCTTCAAAGCAGACATTTTTAACCCTTCGGTTTTCATCAAACAGAAGCTGCATAGTAGCGCCGTTATTATGCGGCATTTTTCCGTGACTGTATACAATGGTTATATCCGCCTCGGTGGAAATATGACTTTCAAGCGCCGCCGATATATCTACATTGGCAATCACATCGGAATTGCAGATAACCATGTAATCCGCACCGCAGCGGTCTATATAATTCACGGCACCCATAAGGGCGTCCACCGTTCCGGTATACCGTTTCATACCGCGGGTAAGATACGGAGGCAGCAGATATATGCCTCCGTTTTTACGGTCAAGATCCCAATAGACGCCGCTTCCGATATGGTCCATAAGCGAGTGGTAATTTTCCTTTGTAATAAGTCCCACGCTTGAAACGCCGGCATTCACAAGATTTGAAAGGGTGAAATCTATAAGGCGGTATCTTCCGCCGAAGGGAACCGACGCCATAGAGCGATCGGACGTCAGCTTATTTAAAAGATTATCGTTAGTATTGGCAAAAACAATGCCTGCTACTGCGGAAGCTCTCATATTTTCTCACCCTCCTTTATATTTTCGGTTATCATTTTATTAGGTCCTACCGCGGCGTTTTTGCCTACCGTCAACCCGTCCCCGATTACGGTTATGCCCCAGTTTGCGTCCGAATCGGGCGTAGGCTCGGTTCCTACCGAGGCATTTTCACCCACTACAACATTTTCGGCGATTATCGAATAACGCACTACCGCTCCCTTTTTGACAACCGCTCCCGGCATTACAAGAGAATACTCAACAGCAGCACCCTCCTCTACCGTGACATTTTCAAAAAGCACCGAATAATCAAGCTTGCCGCTGATTTCACATCCGTCGGTTATGAGCGAGTTTTCTACCTGAGCCGTATCTGAAACATACTGCGGCGGCATACTTGCCGTTCTTGAATAGATGCGCCAGTTTTTATCCGACAGGTCAAGGTCGATTTTGGGATTGAGCAGGTCAAGGTTAGCTTCCCAAAGGGAATCAACGGTGCCTACATCCTTCCAGTAATCGTTAAATCGGTAAACGCGCAGCAGCTCGTTATTGTTAAGCATTGCGGGAATTATGTTCTTGCCGAAATCGTTTGAGGAATCGGGATTATTTTCATCCTCGGTAAGATATTTCCTGAGCTTGCTCCAATTAAAGATGTATATACCCATTGAAGCAAGGTTGCTTTTCGGGTTCTTCGGCTTTTCCTCAAACTCGTATATACTTCCGTCCGCCCTTGTATTCATTATACCGAAACGGGAAGCCTCCTCGTCAGGTACCTCAAGAACGGCAATCGTACAGGCGGCTTCGCTTTTGATATGCTCGTTAAGCATTTTGGAATAATCCATCTTGTAAATATGGTCGCCCGAAAGAATAAGTACATATTCCGGATCGTAGCGCTCTATAAACTCCATATTCTGATAGATTGCGTTTGCGGTGCCCTTATACCAATCGCCTCCGTGCTGACCCTGATAGGGCGGAAGAATATGCACGCCGCCGTTAAGCCGGTCAAGATCCCAGGTCTTGCCGGAGCCGATATAGTCATTAAGCTCGAGCGGTTTGTACTGTGTGAGGATACCGACGGTATCAATTCCCGAATTTACGCAGTTTGAAAGCGGAAAATCTATAATACGGTACTTTCCGCCGTAGGGTACAGCCGGTTTTGCAATTTTGCTGGTAAGAACTCCGAGCCGACTGCCCTGTCCCCCCGCAAGAAGCATAGCTATACATTTTTTGCTGTTCAAATACAACATCTCCCGTTCTGTCTTCAGACAAATGAAGACATAATTTTAATAACTATACATTTTATTGTACAAGTCTATTTTTTATTACTGGCGTTTTTTCTGACCGAAGGAACCTTGTAGTAGGTAACCGACATTGCAGGTATATCAATAGCTATCGAATTTTCATAACCGTGCATCGGAATTTTCTCGCTCTTATACCCTGCGCGGCGCGGCTCCTCGCTGCCGCCGAATTTCACATAATCGGAGCAGAATATCGGTCTGTAGCTTCCTTTGCGCGGAACGCCTATACGGTAATTATTGCGTTCAACCGGCACAAAGTTGCAGACAACTATTATTTCATTTCCCGATTTATCTATTCTTCTGAAAGAAATAATGCTTTGCTTGTTATCGTCGTTCGAAATCCAGTTGAAGCCCTCCCACGAGTAATCGACTTCCCAAAACTCACGGTGTTCAAGATAAAAACTGTTAAGCTCTTTTACAAATTGCTGCATTTTTCTGTGGGCATCATATCCGAGCAAAAGCCAGTCTAACTGCTGCTCGTAATTCCATTCTATAAACTGTGCAAACTCCTGTCCCATAAACAAAAGCTTTTTACCCGGGTGCGCCATCATATAAGCATAAAACGCCCTAAGCCCCTTAAATTTATCGTCATAATCACCGGGGATTTTATTTATCATCGAGCACTTGCCGTGTACAACCTCGTCATGTGAAATCGGTAGTATATAATTTTCCGAAAAAGCATAGAAGAACGAAAATGTAAGGCAGTCGTGATTATCCTTCCTGAAAAGCGGATCAAGCGACATATAACGAATCATATCGTTCATCCAGCCCATATTCCACTTAAAGTTGAAACCGAGCCCGCCGTCATACGGCGGTTTTGTTACCATAGGCCACGCGGTGGACTCCTCGGCAATCATCATAACGCTAGGATCCGCCTCAAACGCCGCGCTGTTGACCTGTCTTAAAAATTCAACCGCCTCAAGATTTTCGTGACCGCCGTAGCTATTGGCAATCCATTCGCCGTCTCTCCGTCCGTAGTCAAGATACAGCATGGAAGCGACCGCATCTACACGCAGACCGTCGATATGGAATTCCTTAATCCAATAAACCGCGCTTGAAGCAAGAAAGCTTACCACCTGCGGCTTACCGTAATCGAAAACCGCTGTTCCCCATTCCTTATGCTCGCCCTTTCTCGGATCGGCATACTCATAGCATGCAGTACCGTCAAAACGGTAAAGCCCGAACTTATCCTTGGGGAAATGCGCCGGAACCCAGTCAAGTATTACGCCGATTCCGCTTTGGTGCATAATATCGACAAACCTTTTAAAATCTGCCGGCGTTCCGTAGCGCGAGGTAGGAGCAAAATATCCGCTTACCTGATAACCCCACGAGCCTTCAAAGGGGTATTCTGTAACCGGCATGAGCTCGATATGAGTATAGCCCATATCCTTTACATAGGCGGAAAGCTCCTCTGCCAGCTTTACATAATCATAGGTGTTTCCGTCCTCATACCGCCTCCACGAACCGGCGTGTACCTCGTATATATTTACCGGAGAGTCGTACGACGCTTTTTTTGCGGCACGCCAGTCACTGTCATTCCATTTATAATTATCATCGTTATAAATCTTGGAAGCGTTGCCGGGAG
>JAEDML010000070.1 GCA_016303035.1 Clostridiaceae bacterium
GGTATAATAAAGGAGGTTATTAAAACCATGTCGGAAAATTTACAACCGGTTGAAGAACAGACGGAGGTTAAAGAATCTGTTCAGAAGAGCTTCGAGGAAATGACGGATGAGGAAGCGTTCGAGGCTTCACTCAGCAGCTTAACAGGCGACCAGAAGGTTTGCGGTACAGTTATTGCTGTTAATCCTACCGAAATTACGGTAGACATCGGCAGAGGCGTAACAGGCTATGTTACGGCAGCCGAATATTCTTCTGATCCCAATGTGAATCTGGTGGATGAAGTAAAGGTCGATGATAAGATTAACCTTATCATAATGAAAATCAATGACCAGGAAGGAACCGCAATGCTTTCAAAGCGTCGTTACGATGCTATTGCCGGTTGGGACAATATAGTTGCCGCCAAGGAATCCGGTGAAATAATTACGGGCTTTGTTAAGGATGTTATTAAGGGCGGCGTAGTCGCATACTCAAATAATGTCCGCGTATTTATTCCTGCTTCACAGGCTACCGCTTCAAGAAACGATTCTCTTGAAGACCTTAAGGGCAAGGAGGTTTCTTTCCGTATTATTGAAATCGGCCGCGGCCATAGGGCGGTAGGCTCTATCCGCAGTGTGCTTCGCGAACAGAAAAAAGCCGCTGAAGATAAAATTTGGGCAAACATTGCTGTCGGCGACCGCTTTACAGGTACTGTTAAATCGCTTACAAGCTACGGCGCTTTTGTCGATATCGGCGGAGTAGACGGAATGATTCACATCTCTGAGCTTTCATGGCAGAGAATCAAGAATCCGTCGGAGGTTGTTCTCGTAGGCGACACCGTTGAGGTTTATGTAAAGGCTATTGACACCGAAAAGCGTAAGATTTCTCTCGGCTATAAAAAGCCTGAGGAAAATCCGTGGGTGATTTTTGAAAACACATATAATGTCGGCGATACCGTAAAGGTTACAATCGTAAGTATGACTACATACGGCGCATTCGCTCGCATAATCCCGGGAATCGACGGTCTTATCCACATCTCGCAGATTGCCAACAAGCATGTTGTAAAGCCGCAGGATGAGCTTACCGTAGGTCAGGAGGTTGATGCTAAGATTATAGCAGTCGACCCCGAAAAGAAGCGTGTAAGCCTTTCTATCCGCGCTTTGCTTGAACCCGAGGTTGCAGAGGAAGCTGTTAATACAGACGCCGCTGATGAAACGGTATATGAGGCTTCCGAAGAAACCGCTGCCGAAGCCGTAGCTGAAGAGGAAGCTCCCGCCGCAGAATAAGCTGCAGAATAAAAAATTTACAGTAAAACAAAAACCGGAAGGCTTAGCCTTTCGGTTTTTTTGTATGTAAAACAGTTTTTAAGAGCTTTACCGGCTTTTTGTTTTCTTTTTAGGCTCGGAAAGCTCCGGATATATTGCTTCAAATAACGCCTTTAAAAAAGCATAGGAATAACATAGCTTATAAAGGAGGTTATTAGGCCAGCCGCCACAACGCCTGCCGCTATTATCGGAAAAGCGCGTCTTATACGCATATCAAGGACATCGGCAACCAATCCTCCGGTCCAGGCGCCCGTACCGGGAAGCGGAATTGCAACCAAAAGGAACAATCCCCAAAGCGTGTATTTGCTGTTGCTCACCTCGACGCCTTTACGCTTTGCGCGCTCGTCAAGCCGAGTTACAAGATTACCAATTCCTTTGATTTTTTTGAGGGCTTCAAAGATTTTCCGTATAAACAACAGTTCAAGCGGAATGGGAAGCAGATTTCCGATAACACAGATAGGAAAGGCAATATACCAGTCTATTCCCAAAATTGCGGCGGCGATAAGTCCTCCGCGCAGTTCAAGAATAGGCAACAGCGATACGATAAAAACCACCATTTCGGGCGACATATGATTTCTTAAAAAATCGACGACATCGTTTACCATTTATATATTACCCCCTAAGCGTGCTGAAAATATTACCTAAGTATTCCGAAACCGAAATTCCCTCTTTCGCCGGAACTACAAAAATGAATAAGCAAAGTACCGCGGCAGTAAGCAGGAGTACTATTGTAAGTATGAGAATGGCAAGATTCAAAGAGGAGCGCTTAGGGGTGTGAATCTGTTTTACAAACTCATCGTCATCTAAAACATAGTCCTTTGTGTCGGTAGGATACCCGCCTTCGGCATAATAGCTTTTTTTGGTATATTTTACCCGTTTCGGCTCGGTATATATCTGCGAAGCCATTTTTTTATCCTCTTCGGTAGGCTCAGGCGCGGTGTTATCGTGCTCTGTTGTAAAAATCATACCGCCGCCTACCTCAACCTCGTTTTCCAACTGCTTATCGGCTTCGTCCTGCGGTTTATTATCGTAAGTTTCCGAATCCTCCGACGGGGTTGTAATAAACTGATATTCGTCAGTCTGCTGTGTATCGGCAGTCGTTTCGTTTTCTTCGGCAGACTCTGTTTCCGTTTCTTCTGAAACGGCTTCTGCTTTCTCATCAATTTCCGCAGTATCTGTATGCTGCGCTTTAAGCTGTGCATTTTTTGCTTTTTCTTTAAGGGCAAGCGCGCTTAACTCCTCGATATACGGATGTATAAGCGAATGCATTATTGATTTACGCACATTTTTACTGTCGGTAAGTAAAATCATGGTTTGCGGTCCGCTTTCAATTATACAGCCGCCGAAATACCCCTCGCCCGTGACAAGGGGAGTAGAGCCGCCGATTATTTTAATTTCATCGTCTCCCGGTATGCCGTAGGACTTGTTGTTAATAACCGTAAGCTTTTTGTTTATTGCGTGGGCTACCGTTCCTATAATTCCGTCATTGCCGAAAAGACTGCCTATTACTATTATTACCCTGCTTCTTGAAACTCCTCTGGCAAGCATATGTATAAAGCTTTTTTGGTCGCTTACCTTGTCTGTCAGCAATCTCATACGGCAGCAGCCGCACAAATTAAATTCAAGCTCAAAATCGGTACTTGTCTTGTAATAAATAATGTCAACCTTAATATTCTCAAACATTATAAAACTCCTTTCTCAGTACGGAAATTCAAGACCGCGGTCATCGTACCACTTTTTAGGATAGCGGGCGCTTTTATTGACCGACGCCCCTGAAGTATCCACCTGCGTAGATTCGCCGTCCCGTGTTTTCCTGGCCATTATTACAAGTCTTGCATTGTCAAAATCATTACAGCAGGTAATCAGCGTAATTATACGGTCACCGTTCTGTACGCCGACACCGGTGTTTATTATACTTCGCTGATACGCTTCATCAGCCCAAGACTTAAAATCTTCATCGTCATAGAACGAATTTCTTGATATATTGTAAATGTAACCGTTATCATCGCTTTTTGAAGCGTTAAGTATAAAAACGGAATAAATTTTATAAGTTCCGCTGTCATACAGCGTTGAAAAGTCAATAGTGGGATTTTCCTTGTAAAAAGCGAGCGATTTATAGTTTTTCAGGGTTCCGAACATTGAGCCGTCCTTCATATTATGCCCGTAAATTACAAGGTTTGAGTCGGTTTTGTCCTGTGTTACCTGATTTTTAGAATCAAAAAACAGTGCGCCGTGGCTGCTGCTTTCCCTTTTTTGGTTGTGATTAAGGTAAAAGCTGTTGTTTTCCGCCTGATAAATAGGATTATCCACATTAGTTCCGCCTATGGTAATCCAACCCTTAAAATCGGGATTTTCGGTAAGCAATAAGCTGTTACGGTCTGTGCTCGCGGTCTCTGCGGCGCTTTCGACGCTATGCCAAATATCGCGGCTGCGGTCTACTATTGAATTTTGTTTTGCGGTGTTTATAAAATAAAATGAAATGTAAACGGCTGATACAATCATAGTAACGAACGATACAATGAAAATGACTTTAATTAAAATCTGCTTTAAATTATCCTTTCTGTTTGGTATGAACGATACATATATATGATTGAAAAACCGACCTAATACACCGTCTTTATTCATTAGCTTCATTACTTAAATATTCTCTTTCAATATATTTGTTTATAAGGGAAAAAACTTCAAAAACCGTTGTTTCGCGTATAAAATTACGGGATTCGGGTTCTATATTCAGCTTTTTAACATATACTGATTCTGTATCGGCAAGCGCGATATAAACCGTTCCGGGATTCTTGCCCTCGGACCCTGTAGGTCCTGCAACGCCTGTTACCGAAACGCCTATATCGGAATCGGCAAGAATGCGAACCTTGGCCGCCATTTCTCCGGCGGTTTGTCGGCTTACGGCGCCGTACTGTGAAAGGGTTGCCTGTCTCACTCTTAAAATCTTATGCTTCATTTTAAGAGAATATGAGGCAATACCCAGCTCGAACACCGAAGAAACTCCGGCTACCGAGGTGATATATTCCGCAACCATACCGCCCGTGCAGGACTCTGCGGTTGAAACCGTTAAACCGAATTTTTTAAGAAGCTCTACCGTTTTTTCGGCAGACTGATATAATTCGTTATTCGTAATAAACATATCCTTTCGTATTATTCGACGCAGGAAAAGACGGTGCCGCGGACAGCCCTGTCAACAAGTGCTTCTATATCAAGCTTAGCCTCCGCCGCCTTGCAGGATTCAAGCGTAGGTCTTGTTTTCGGGTGCTTGGGCGTAAATACCGTACAGCAATCCTCATAAGGCAAAATCGAAGTCTCAAACGCGTCGATTTTTCTCGATATTTTTATTATCTCCTCTTTATCCATTCCTATAAGCGGACGCAGAACCGGCATTTCTGTAACGCTGTCTGTCGAGACGATTGCCGGTAGGGTCTGGCTTGCAACCTGACCGAGACTTTCGCCGGTTATAAGTGCGAGACTGCCCGAATTTTGTGCGATTTTTTCAGCAATACGCATCATCATACGCCTCATAATAAGGGTGAAATAATCTTCGGGACAGCACTTTCCGATTTCCTCTTGAATTTCGGTAAACGGAACTATTCCGAGACTTATTCTGCCGCTGTAACGCGCCACCTTTGAAAGCAGGGTACGCACCTTTAATTCGGCGCGAGGGCTGGTATACGGGGGGCTTGCAAAATGAATGGCGTTAAGCCTTAATCCGCGCTTTGCCATGGTCCATGCGGCTACGGGGCTGTCAATCCCGCCCGATATCAAAATCGAAGCGCTGCCTGCGGTTCCTACGGGAAGACCGCCTGCGCCGTGAATTTGACCGGCCCTTATATAAGCCGCGTAATCCCTTACCTCTACCGTTATTATTTCATCCGGATTGTGAACGTCCACCGAAAGGTGAGGGAAAGCGTCAAGTAAGCATCCGCCGATTTCACAGCTGATTTCGGGGGATTTCATAGGAAAGGTTTTATCCGCCCGTTTTGATTCAACCTTGAAGGTTTTTATGTTTTCCATAACGGGACGCAGATATTCGACCGCCGTCTTTGAAATAGCTTCAATGTTTTTTTCGCAACAGCAAGCGCGGCTGAAGCCCGCTATACCGAAAATCAGCTTCACGCGTTCAAGCGCTTCTTCAAAATCAAAGTCCTCGTTTTCAGGCTCTACATAAATTGCGGACTGCGCTTTTCTTATATTGAATTCACCGAGGTCTGACAGTCTTCGGCGCATATTTTTAATAAGCGTGTCTTCAAAAGTACAGCGGTTCATACCCTTAAGGGCAAGCTCGCCGTTTTTTATTAAAATAACCTCTTTCATATTTTAAGCCTTTCTTAGTTTCGTTGCCGCGTCTTTAAGCGCGGCGCACAGTAACTCGGTATCCTCTTGTGTGTTGTATCTGCTGAAGCTTAGTCTCAGCGCACTGTCAATAAGCTCAGGTGTAAGCCCGACCTCTTTCAGCACATAGCTTATGTGACCCTTTGAGCAGGCGCTTCCGCTTGAAACGAAAATATTGCGCGATTCAAGAAAGTGCAGCAGCGTTTCGGAGCGGTAGCCGGGTACCGAAATATTCATAATATAGGGTAATCCGCCGTCATATGAGTTGATTTTTATAAACCCGAGCTCTGAAAGTCTTGATTTTGTATAGTCATATAGCTTTTGCTGATTTTTAAGGCAAAGTGATATATCTGAAAGCTCGTCTACCGCGCCTTTTAGTCCGCAGATAAGCGGTACGGATTCTGTGCCGGAGCGCAGACCGCGCTCCTGACCGCCGCCTGTTATAAACGGAGATATATGAACGCCTTTTTTGCAGTAGAGAAAGCCTATTCCCTTAGGACCGTGAATTTTATGACCGCTTGCAGAGAGCATATCCACACCCAGTCTGCTTGCGTTAATCGGCAGTTTGCCGTAACCCTGAACGGCGTCGCAGTGAAACAGGGCGTAGGGAGCATACTTTTTTATGAGTGCCGCGGCTTCACTTATAGGCTGAACAGAGCCCACCTCGTTATTCACAAGCATAATGCTTACAAGCAGCGTATCACCGTTAAGCGCATTTTTTAAATCGTCGAGCAAAATCTTTCCGCCGCGGTCGGGTTTAAGTCGTATTACCTCATATCCCATAGCTTCAAGTCTTTTTACCGTTTCAAGCACCGAAGGATGCTCTATCGCCGTGGTTATTATTCTTTTTCCGCGGCGGTGGTTTGCAAGCACCGACATAAGCGCGGTGTTATTGGCTTCGGTTCCGCTGCCGGTGAATATAATTTCATCCTCTCTGCAGTGAAGCGA
>JAEDML010000071.1 GCA_016303035.1 Clostridiaceae bacterium
CAACCTCATCAGCGTCAAGCGCGAAGGGACGGATTGTAGCGTGCGGGCAAACAAAGGCGCACTTATTACATTTAGCGCAGGTCTCAGGATTCCACTCGGGAACCATAACCGCAACGCCGCGCTTCTCATAAGCCGATGCGCCCTGTTCAAATGTACCGTCGGCATGGTCAACGAATGCGGATACCGGCAGAGCGTCGCCGTCCATAAGTCCTACCGGCTTCATGATGTTATCAACCATCTTAACCAGCTTTGCAGGACCTTCTTCTTTTACGGCTTCCTTGTTATCGACCGCATTAGCCCAATCGTCAGGAACATCAACCTTAACAAAGGCGGTTGCGCCTGCGTCGATTGCCTTCTCGTTCATTTCAACGATTTCTTTACCCTTCTTCATAAACTTCTGAGCTTTTTCTTTCATATAGCCGATAGCCTCTTCCTCGGGAAGAACCTTGGAAAGAGCAAAGAAAGCAGACTGAAGAACGGTATTAGTACGCTTGCCGAGACCGATTTCAGCGGCAATGTCGATAGCGTTAACGGTATAAAGCTGAATATTGTTTTTTGCGATATAGCGCTTAGCTTCAGCAGGCATATGAGTGTTAAGCTCTTCGGGAGTCCACTGGCAGTTGATAAGGAATACGCCGCCCGGCTTAACATCATTTACCATCTTGTAACCTTTTATTACATAGGACGGGTTGTGGCAGGCAACAAAGTCAGCCTTGTTGATGTAATAGGGGCTCTTAATCGGCTTGTCCCCGAAACGAAGGTGAGATACGGTTATACCGCCGGTCTTCTTCGAGTCATACTGGAAGTAAGCCTGAACATACTTGTCGGTATGGTCGCCGATAATCTTGATGGAGTCCTTGTTTGCTCCGACGGTTCCGTCGCCGCCGAGACCCCAGAATTTGCACTCAATGGTGCCTTCTGCAGCAGTGTTGGGTGCTTCTTCCTCGTCAAGAGAAAGTTCGGTAACATCATCCTTGATACCGATTGTGAACTGGTGCTTGGGCTCGTCCTTGGTAAGCTCCTTGTAAACCGCAAAAATGCTTGAAGGAGGAGTATCCTTAGAGCCGAGACCGTAACGGCCGCCGATAACGGTGTCAATCTTTCTGCCGACAGCGGCAAGAGCGGTAACAACATCCATATAAAGCGGCTCGCCGAGAGCGCCGGGCTCCTTAGTTCTGTCAAGAACGGCAATCTTCTTAACCGAAGCAGGGATAGCCTCAACCAGCTTTTCGGCAGAGAAAGGACGGTAAAGGCGAACCTTTACAAGACCTACCTTCTCACCCTTTGCGGTAAGGTAATCAATAACCTCTTCGGCAACATCGCATACCGAGCCCATAGCTACGATAACACGCTCGGCATCGGGTGCGCCGTAGTAGTTAAAGAGCTTATAATCGGTTCCGATTTTCTCGTTGATTTTATCAAAATACTTTTCAACAATTGCCGGAACTGCGTCATAATATTTATTGCAGGCTTCGCGGTGCTGGAAGAAAATATCACCGTTTTCGTGTGAACCGCGCATTACGGGATGCTCAGGATTAAGGGCGCGCTTGCGGAATGCTTCAACAGCGTCCATATCGCACATTTCCTTAAGATCATCGTAATCCCAAACCTGAATCTTCTGAATTTCGTGAGAAGTACGGAATCCGTCAAAGAAGTTGATAAACGGAACTCTGCCCTCAATAGAAGCAAGGTGAGCTGCGGGAGCAAGGTCCATAACCTCCTGCGGATTGGTTTCGGCAAGCATTGCAAAGCCGGTCTGACGGCATGCATAAACGTCCGAATGGTCGCCGAATATGTTAAGCGCGTGCGAAGCAACGCAGCGTGCCGATACATGGAATACGCACGGTAAAAGCTCGCCGGCTATCTTGTACATATTGGGGATCATAAGAAGAAGTCCCTGAGAAGCCGTAAATGTGGTGGTTAACGCACCGGCTGCCAAAGAACCGTGAACAGTACCGGCGGCGCCTGCCTCGGACTGCATTTCGGCAACCTTTACGGTTGTACCGAATATGTTTTTAAGTCCCTGTGCCGACCACTGATCAACATAGTCAGCCATAGGACTGGACGGCGTAATCGGATAAATTCCGGCTACTTCGGTAAACGCATAGGCAACATGAGCCGCGGCGTTATTACCGTCCATGGTTTTGAATTTTCTGGCCATTGAAAATTCCTCCTGTAAAAAATTTAATGTGAGGCTGAGCAAACGGTGTCATCCGCCGATAGACAGTCCCATACGAATAATATAATACCACTTTTTAAGGTCGGTGTAAACCTTAAATTGTTAAAAAATAAATAAATATAAATTAAATTACGCAAAAAACCGAAAATTGTACTGCTGTATTACTATTTTCCCACACAAAATCTGCGGAAAATCTCGTCTGTAACCTCATTGGTTACGCGCTTTCCCGTAAGCTCGTAAAGGGCGGAAAGCGCGTCGTCCACGCAAACGCCGACCGCGTCTAAGGTATAGCCGTTTAAGAGGGCGTTTTTTGCTTCCCTTACCGCTTCGCAGGCGCGTGCGGCACAGGCTCGCTGGCGTTCGCCGAAAAGCACTGCGCTGTCGGGGTCTAAATTTGCCGTTCCGGTGATTTCGGCAATTTGTTTTACAAGCTCGTTATATCCATCGCCCGATTTTGCCGAAACCGTAACCGTCCGCATACCCTTAAAAGCGGATGCGTCAAAGCCTTTGCCTATGTCTGACTTGTTTATAATAAAGATAGTATTGAATCCTTTTACAGATTCAATAAGCGCATAATCATCATCATCAAGCGGTGCGGAGCTGTCGAATACCGCCAGAATAAGGGAGGCGGTTTCAATTCTGTCCTTTGCGCGTTCAACGCCCAGTCTTTCAACCTCATCGGAAGCCTCATGTATACCGGCGGTATCGGAAAGCCGCAAAGTAATATCCCCTGCCGTTACCGTCTCCTCTATTACATCGCGCGTGGTGCCGGCAATATCGGTTACTATTGACTTTTCGGTGCCGCTTAATAAATTCATAAGAGTTGATTTTCCTACATTCGGCTTGCCGACTATTACGGTATCTATCCCCTCGCGTATCACCTTTCCGGCGTCATAGGTACGGAGCATTTCGTTAAGCGAAAATTCGGCGTTTGACAGCATTTTTGAAAAGTTTTCTATACTTAGCCCATCTATATCTTCATCGGGATAATCGGCAAAAGCCTCTATTGAAGCCGCCGCCTCTTTAAGGGAACTTTCAATCTCGCTGAGTTTTAGGCTGAGTCTGCCCGTGTGGGCAGCACGGGAAAGCTTCAGCTCCGCCTCACTTTTTGCCGAGATAAGTCCCATTATGCTTTCAGCCCTTGTAAGGTCGGTTTTTCCGTTAAGAAAGGCGCGTTTTGTAAACTCGCCGCCCTCTGCGGGATAAGCGCCGTTTGCCAGCGTAAGCCGCAGTACCGAACGTAGCATAAGCGTTCCGCCGTGAACCGAAATTTCAACAACATCTTCACCCGTATAGCTTTTAGGCGCGCGGAAGACAAGCGCCACGGCGTCGTCAAGCACCGTGCCATTATCCCTAATCTCACCGTAAGCCGCCCTGTAACCCTCAAGTTCACATAGCTTTCCGCCCGAAAACGGGAAAAATATTTTATCGGCAATATCTATTGCCTTATCGCCCGAAATCCTTATAACACCTATAGACGCAGAGCCTATCGATGTTGCAATGGCGGCGATTGTGCGTTCTGACATTTTCTCACTTCCCTATTTTGTATTTTATCATATCTATAAGACTTTTTCAACGCGGCGAATATTTTATTTTCTAAAAATTAGCATATCGGGGTAGACTTATTTAGGAAAATATAATATAATATAAAAAAATATAAATCATATTTTTGCAGGAGGTTTATATCAAATGAAGAAAAAAGGCCTTATAATACTTGTTGCGGTTATCGCTGTAATTGTTGTTATTGCGCTTTCCTTAGCAGGTATATACAACGGAATGGTAGAAAAACAGCAAAGCGTTGAAGAAGCGCAGTCGACAATTTCCGCACAGCTCCAGCGCAGAGCGGATTTAATTCCCAACTTCCTAAGCTCGGTAAAGGGATATACCGATTATGAGCAGTCAACCTATACCGCAGTTACCGAGGCACGCTCGGCAGTTTCAAAGGCTTCCACGGTTGAAGAAACACAGGCCGCGGAGGATAGGCTTAACGGAGCTATTTCGGTTTGGGTTAACGCCGTTACCGAAGCATATCCCGACCTTAAAGCAAACGATCAGTTCATTGCCTTTGAGGATGAGCTTGCAGGCACCGAAAACCGCATTATGCAGGCTCGTAAGGACTATAATGCCGTTGCAAAGGAATACAATGTTTCCATAAAGAAATTCCCGCGCAACATCTTCGCTTCGCTTTTCGGATTTGAAAAAGCCGATTATTTTGAATCGACCGACGCTGCCGAAAGCGTTCCGCAGGTTTCCTTTGAATAAAGACTATGACAAAGAGAATTATAAGTTTACTGCTTGCCGCCGTTTTGACGGCAAGTTTTATGTGCGCCTGTTCAATTGATGCCGAAGAAGGTTATCCGAAGCCGACCGAGCGCTTTTTCGTAAATGATTTTGCCGATATAATTGAAGAGGCCGATGAAAACGAAATATATTCGAGGTGCGCGTCCCTGAATGACTCTACAACCGCGCAGGTAGTTGTAGTAACGGTTGAAGATTTAAACGGCGAGGAGCCCTCCGACTATGCCCTTAATCTCGGCAGAGAATGGGGCGTGGGACAAAAGGACAAGGACAACGGTATTGTAATCCTGCTCTCCCGTGATGACCGCGAGGTATATATAGCGGTCGGCGGCGGACTTGAAGGCGCTATGCCTGACAGCAAAACCGGACGTATACTTGACCGCTACGGAATGGAATATTTCAAAGCCGACGAATTTTCGGCAGGACTCCTTTCGGTATGCAAGGCCGTTGTAAACGAGGTTTACATTGAATACGGAATTGAACCCGAGGAAAGCTACACGCCGATTGATTCAATAGCCGATAGCGGCGATGAAGAATTTTCGTATGCCGGAAAGGTAGCCGTATCGTGGGTTATACTGATCATAGTGGTTGTGGCATATATATTGCTCTTTTCTCGCAGACGTCGCGGATTCTTTTGGTTCGGAGGACCCGGTTCCGGCGGCTTCGGCGGCGGATCGGGCGGATTCGGCGGATTTTCCGGCGGTGGCGGCGGTTTTTCGGGCGGAGGAGGATCCTTCGGCGGTGGCGGCGCAGGCCGCGGATTTTAGATTTTTAGTAACGGAGAATTTCAATGTCGGATAGTTTTAATAACAAAGATTATAATGAGTATTTCCGTTCGCTTGAAAACCGACTTCAAAGCGAATCACAACGGTCAAAGGTGCAGTCTTCTTCTAAGCCTGTCAGACGGCGCAGCAAAAGATACCGCGTAATACGCATAAAGCCCCGTGCGGTTGTTGCACTCATTATCGTTCTTGTTGCCGTTGTGCTGATCGCTTTGCTAATCACAAAGTTTGCCGCAAATAAAAATTCCGTTTCGGCAAAAAACACAAAAAGCGATATTCCCCGTCAAGATATCGTTTCGAAAAACGAGGCTGTTGCATTCAAGCCCCGAATTACCGACAGTACGCTTACCTTAGGGGACGACAAAGACGCTAAAGGCATTATAATAATTGATACCGAAAGCGGCGACATAGTTGCCGAAAAGAATTATAAA
Organism: Clostridiaceae bacterium; assembly: GCA_016303035.1. Lineage (GTDB taxonomy): Bacteria > Bacillota > Clostridia > Oscillospirales > Acutalibacteraceae > UBA737. Next base: position 5,691 of record JAEDML010000071.1, read on the forward strand.
ACAAGGCTGTACCCTTCCTCTACAACAAAGGTTATGACACTGCTTGTTGCGGTGGAAAATATAAAGGATTACAACGACACCTTTACCATGTCGCTTGATATTACCGATCCGCTGTTTGTCGAGGGAGCCTCGGTTGCGGGGTTTCTGTCCGGAGAAAAAATTACCATGACCGATATGCTTTACGGCACAATTTTACCATCGGGTGCCGACGCTGCGGTAGGACTTGCCGTTAAGCTCTCAGGCAGTGAAAGTGAATTTGTAAAGCTTATGAATAAAAAGGCGGCGGAATTGGGACTCAAAAATACCCACTTTACCAATGTTTCGGGCCTGTATAACGAAAATCACTATACCACCGCGTATGATATGGCAATTATTCTTCATGCGGCTATGCAAAACGAGATATGCCGCAAAATTCTTACCACATATCAGTACACAACTTCGGTAACAAAGCAACACCCGGAAGGCATTTTACTTTCAAGCACATTGTTTTCCCATATGTACGGAACCGAGCCCGAAACCGCCACCATAGAGGGCGGGAAGACAGGCTTCGTAAATGAATCTGGCTACTGTATTGCTTCTTTCGGTTCAAATAATACAACCAAAAACGAATATATTGTCGTAACGCTGGGCAGCAGCAGCCGCTGGCCCGCTTTTTACGGACAGATAGAGCTCTACAAGGAATTTGTAAAATAAACATTAAATTTGCCTATGGCTAAGCCATAGGCAAATTTTTTAGGAATTATAATTTTCCAATTCTATATTAATTTGCTTGTCTTTTATATAAAATGTTATATCGCCGTCTTCATCAGTTCGGAAA
>JAEDML010000072.1 GCA_016303035.1 Clostridiaceae bacterium
ACGGTTGTGGTAAGGAATACCGAGCCTAACTGTTCGATTGAAGTACAGGCGGCGCCGTTAAATCCGTACCAACCGAGCCAAAGAATGAATACGCCGAGGGCGCCGAGAGCTATGCTGTGACCCGGGAAAGCGTTAACCTTTACTACCTTGCCCTTTTCATCCTTTTTGAACTTGCCGATACGCGGCCCTAAGATTTTAGCGCCCACAAGTGCGGATATACCGCCGACCATATGTATTGCGCAGGAACCTGCGAAATCGTGGAAGCCGAGCTGTGAAAGCCAGCCGCCGCCCCAAATCCAGTGAGCCTCAATCGGGTAGATAAGTGCCGATATAACGGCTGAATAAACGCAGTAGGAAAGGAACTTTGTTCTTTCTGCCATAGCGCCCGAAACGATTGTTGCGGTTGTAGCGCAGAAAACAAGGTTAAATACAAAGTTTGAAAAATCAAAGTTTGCATAACTTGTGAAGATATCAAGACCCGGTTTTCCGATTAAGCCTATCATATCTTCGCCGAGCAGTAAACTGAAGCCTATCAAAATGAATACAACGGTACCTATACAGAAGTCCATAAGGTTCTTCATTATAATGTTACCGGTATTTTTGGCTCTTGTAAAGCCCGCCTCTACCATTGCGAAACCGGCCTGCATCCAGAATACCAATGCCGCACCGATTAAAAACCAGACTCCGAAAACTTCACCGGAGATGGCTTCTAATATTTTTGAATCCATAAAAATCATCCCTTTAAAAATTTTTTATTATTTACCGGCGGTTATACCGCCGGATTTTTAAACTACTTTACGCTAAAGAGCAGCTCGCCGTATGACGGATAGGGCCAATACTCTGCGGCTACACAGGTTTCAAGCTCGTCTACCGTTATGCGAAGCTCGCTCATAGCAGCGAATAAATAATCCTTGCTGAATCTTGCAAGCTCGGTATTATCGGTAATATCCTTAGCCTTCAGGACTGCGTCCTGAAGCGCGGCAACCTTTTTATAGGCGGTACCGGTAAGCTTGCTGACCTTTTTAAGCAAATCCTGCTCGTAGGAGCAATCCACATCACCGCAGGCCTGCTTTGCGACAATCGTATCCGAAAGCTCATGCGCATAAAGGCTTACCGACGGAAGAATATCCTTCTTTGCCATATCAAGCATTGTAAGCGCTTCAATGTTTATAACCTTTGAATAGTTCTCGCTTAAAATCTCATACCTTGAACGCATCTCGGTTTCGGTATAAACCTTATGCTTGGTAAACAGCTTCATATTCTTTTCGTGAAGCGAATAAGGCAGGCAATCGGGCGTTGATTTGAGATTCAGCAGCCCACGCTTTTCGGCCTCTTCAATCCACTTATCGTCATAACCGTTGCCGTTGAAAATAATACGCTTATGATCAACAATCGTCTTCTTAATAAGCTCATGCAGCGCCGCTTCAAAGTCATCCGCTTTTTCAAGAATATCTGCAAACTGACTCAGTTCCTCCGCAACGGCGGTGTTGAGCACAACATTGGTGCAGGAAACCGACGAAGACGAACCGAGCATTCTGAACTCAAACTTATTTCCCGTAAAGGCGAAAGGCGAGGTTCTGTTGCGGTCGGTGGTATCCTTCGGGAATTTCGGAAGGGTGTGAACGCCGATTTTAAGAATTTCCTTTTCTTTGCTGTCGTAGGGAGCGTCGTTTTCAATCGCTTCAAGAATTTCGGTAAGCTCGGTACCGAGGAACATTGAAACTACTGCCGGAGGAGCCTCGTTAGCTCCGAGTCTGTGATCGTTTCCGGCGGAAGCTACAGATACTCTTAACATATCCTGATATTCGTCAACCGCCTTGATAACCGCGCAAAGGAAGGTTAGGAACTGCGCGTTTTCATAGGGAGTTTCGCCCGGATTTAAAAGGTTTACTCCGGTATCGGTGGAAATTGACCAGTTGTTGTGCTTACCGCTTCCGTTTACACCGTCAAACGGCTTTTCGTGGAGCAGGCAAACCATACCGTGCTTTTGAGCGACCTTCTGCATAATTTCCATTGTAAGCTGGTTGTGATCCGCCGCAATATTGGTGGTTGTAAAGATAGGAGCGAGCTCGTGCTGTGCAGGAGCTACCTCGTTATGCTCGGTCTTTGCAAGAATACCGAGCTTCCAAAGCTCCTCGTTAAGATCCTTCATAAACGCCTGAACTCTCGGCTTAATGATTCCGAAATAGTGATCCTCAAGCTCCTGACCCTTTGGCGGCTTAGCGCCGAAAAGTGTGCGTCCGGTATAAATCAAATCCTTGCGCTTGTCGTAAACATCCTTGTCAACAAGGAAATATTCCTGTTCGGGACCTACTGTGGTTTTAACCGATTTTACGTCGTCATTGCCGAACAGCTTAAGAACGCGCAACGCCTGCTTGTTGATGGCCTGCATGCTGCGAAGCAAAGGAGTTTTCTTGTCCAATGCTTCGCCGCCGTATGAACAGAACGCCGTCGGTATACAGAGAACACCGTCCTTAATAAACGCGTAGGAGGTAGGGTCCCAGGCGGTGTAGCCTCTTGCTTCGAATGTGGCGCGCAGGCCGCCCGACGGGAATGAAGACGCGTCCGGTTCACCTTGAATAAGCTCCTTACCGGAAAACTCCATAATAATCTTTCCGTCTCCGGTGGGAGAAATGAAGCTGTCATGCTTTTCGGCAGAAATGCCGGTCATGGGCTGGAACCAATGGGTGAAATGTGTGGCTCCCTTTTCAATGGCCCAGTCCTTCATAGCGTTTGCTACAACGGTTGCGGCGTTAATATCAAGCGAATGTCCGTCCTTAATGGTACGCTGCAGGGCCTTGTAGGTTTCCTTCGGAAGCCGCTCGCGCATTACGCGGTCGTCAAACACATTGCTTCCGAAAACTTCTGTGATAGTGCTCATTAAAATTTCCTTCTTCCTTTTCGCAAAATAAAAAAGTGCGGCAGCGGCGTCACGGAAAAAATTCCGTGCTCTGCGACGCCGTTGCCGCACTTATTTTAAGCGAATAATATGTAAATACAAAAAGAAACGGCAGGCAGACAACTTATGTTGCCGACGCCTTTGCCGTTTCAACATAACGCATTATACGCCGTGAAATCTTTTTTGTCAACCTAAAATGTGAAAAATTTAACTTTTTTAATTTATCTTCGGTTTTCACATTCTTAAAATTACCGATATTTTAGATTTTGCTTTAAAAAATTAAGGTGCGTACCAAAAGTGCCGTCAAGGTGCCAAGGTAACGCTTGACTTTTTTCCAAACATAGGTATAATAGATATGTAATATACGGTATATTTATTGAGCAATGACGTTCAGTGGTGCCTATGGGGTATTGTCCCCTTTCGGCGTCGTTGAACGCTTTGTTTTTTAAAGGGAGGGCCATATAATGTATTCTTATGATGAGGTTATGACCTTTGTCGAAGAGGAGGACGTTAAGTTTATACGCCTTGCTTTTTGCGACATTCACGGCAGACAGAAGAACATTTCGATTATGCCTAATCAGCTTAAAAAGGCGTTTGACGACGGTATATCCTTTGACGCATCGGCCGTTGACGGCTTCGGCGATATTGTAAAGTCGGATTTATTTTTGCACCCCGACCCGTCAACGCTTACCATTTTACCGTGGCGACCATCGCACGGCCGAGTTGTAAGAATGTTCTGCGATATTAAATACCCCGACGGCAGACATTATGAAAACGACTGCCGATACATATTAAAGCGTGCGACGGAAGAGGCCGCAAAAAAGGGAATTTCCTGTTTCTTCGGTTCCGAGCTTGAATTTTACCTTTTTAAAACCGATGAAAACGGCGAGCCTACAAAGGAGCCGTTTGACCATGCCGGATATATGGACATAGCGCCCGACGATAAGGGTGAAAACGTGCGCCGCGAAATATGCTTTACTCTGCTTGATATGGGCATATCGCCCGAAAGCTCCCACCATGAGGAGGGACCCGGGCAAAACGAGATAGATTTCCGTTACAGCGGCGCGCTAAACGCTGCCGATAACGCAATAACCTTTAAATCGGTAATACATACCGTAGCACGGCGCAACGGACTTTTTGCCGATTTTTCTCCGAAACCTCTGCTTCACGAAAGCGGAAACGGCATGCACATAAATATATCGCTCCGCTCAGAGGGCGGCAGGGATTATACCGATAATTTTATGGCCGGAATACTCGAACACATAGTTGAAATGACGGCGTTTCTCAATCCTACCGAGGATTCCTACAAGCGGCTCGGCGAACACAAGGCTCCGAAATACGTCACATGGTCGCCGGAAAACCGCTCCCAGCTGATAAGAATACCGGCAGAAAAGGGCGAATACAAGCGTATCGAGCTGCGCTCGCCCGACCCGTGCGCGAATCCTTACATCGCCTATGCGCTTCTTATATACGCAGGGCTTGACGGTATTGAGAAAAATCTTAAACCGTCCGAGCCGCTTAATGTCAACCTTTATACGGCAGGCGCCGAAATAACCGACAGGCTTACAAATCTGCCCGACACGCTTGCAAAGGCAAGAGCCGCGGCGGCAAACAGCGAGTTTATAAAGCACATACTGCCCGACGGCTGTATATGATTTAAGTCTTACCTGTTATCAAAGGGAGGTGACAACGGGTGTACAGAGACAAATCTGCTTTAAGCGTGCTGATAGTTTCCTCATCGGTAAAGGCGGAGGAGTACCTGCGTGACATTTTAGACACAGTGCAGTTTTCGCCCGTTGTGACGGCTTCGGGCGCAGGTGAAGCAAAACGAATGCAGCTTGAAAACCATTATGATCTTGTTTTGATAAATGCTCCGCTTGCCGACGATTTCGGTACCGAGCTTGCGATTGAGATTGCGGAGGACAGCGCTTCGGGTGTAATTTTATTTGTTAAAAACGAGCTTTTCGAGCAGGTGTCCTACAAAGCCGAGGATTACGGCGTGCTGACTGTTGCAAAGCCGGGAAGCCGTCAGGGAATATATCAGGCTATAAAGCTGCTTGTGGCGATGCGCCGCAGGATAAAGACATTTGAAAATAAGGCGGTAACGCTTGAAGCCAAAATGAAGGAAATCCGTCTTATTAACCGCGCAAAGTGGCTGCTTATCGACCGTTTTAAGATGAGCGAAGCAGAAGCGCACAAATATATTGAAAAAACCGCCATGGACAACTGCGTAAAGCGCGGCGAAATAGCGGAAAATATAATAAGAACATACGAAGGATAAATTCGGGGATTTGAAAGGAACGGGGAAAATGAAGAACACAAAGTATATTTTCGTAACGGGAGGAGTCGTATCGGGACTCGGCAAGGGTATAACCGCCGCGTCGCTCGGACGGCTTTTAAAGGCAAGGGGACTTAAGGTGGCGGCGCAAAAGCTCGACCCCTATATAAATGTTGACCCCGGCACTATGAGCCCCTATCAGCACGGTGAGGTTTATGTTACCGAGGACGGCGCCGAAACCGACCTTGACCTCGGACATTACGAGAGATTTATAGACGAAGATCTTAATAAGTTTTCAAACCTTACAACAGGAAAGGTTTACTGGAATGTGCTTAACAAGGAACGCCGCGGCGAGTACCTCGGCGAGACAGTTCAGGTAATTCCGCACATAACCAACGAGATTAAGGACTTTATTTACAGCGTAGGCAAAAAAACCTCGGCCGATGTCGTAATAACCGAAATCGGCGGCACAACGGGCGACATTGAAAGCCAGCCGTTTCTTGAGGCTATCCGTCAGGTAGGGCTTGAAGTCGGCAGAGAAAACTCGCTTTACATACATGTAACCCTTGTTCCCTTTCTGCGCGGCTCTGACGAGCACAAGACAAAGCCGACCCAACACTCGGTAAAGGAGCTTCAGGGAATGGGAATCAACCCCAACATTATAGTGCTTCGCTGCGACGAGCCCCTTGAAGAAAACATCTTCCGTAAAATTTCCCTTTTCTGCAATGTAAAACCCGACTGCGTAATCGAAAACATAACCCTGCCCGTGCTTTACGAAGCGCCGATTATGCTTGAAAAGAATCATTTTTCCGAAATTGTATGCCGTGAGTTAGGGCTTGACAGCGTCTCGGCCCCCGACCTTACCGACTGGAACGAAATGCTTGAACGCATAAAGAACCGCAACCGCAAGGTTACGATTGCGCTTGTCGGCAAGTATGTTCAGCTGCATGACGCTTATCTTTCGGTAGCCGAAGCGCTTCGCCACGCGGGCTATGTTTACGGCGCGAGGGTGCAGATAAAGTGGATTGATTCCGAAACAATAAACGAGGAAAACGCCGCCGAAACGCTTGCGGGGTGCGACGGGATTTTAGTACCCGGCGGCTTCGGCAACCGCGGAATAGAGGGCAAAATAGCCACCGCCAAATACGCAAGAACCAACAATATACCCTATCTCGGAATCTGTCTCGGAATGCAGATTGCGGTAATTGAATTTGCGCGCTATGTATGCGGAATTAAGGACGCAAATTCGGGTGAATTTGACGAGAATTCCAACAACAAGGTAATAGATTTTATGCCCGACCA
>JAEDML010000073.1 GCA_016303035.1 Clostridiaceae bacterium
CTTTGACTTTCATTTTGATGTATGTTATTATTTAGAGGAAAGGAAGCTGACTTTATGAAATTACTTATTGCGTCTGACATACACGGCTCGGCTCTTCACTGCGAAAAGCTGTTTGATACGGCGGAAAAAGAGGGTTTTGACCGCATACTGTTGCTCGGCGATTTGCTATACCACGGTCCGAGAAATGACCTGCCCGAAGGATACGACCCCAAAAAGGTCATTGATATTCTTAACGGCTATAAGGATAAAATTTTCTGTGTCCGCGGCAACTGTGAAGCTGAGGTAGACCAAATGGTGTTAAAATTTCCCGTTATGGCGGATTACGCGCTTATACCGACCGACAAAAATATAATATTTGCAACCCACGGCCATATATACAACGAAAATACTCCTCCATCACTTCAGGACGGTGACATACTGCTTAACGGACATACGCATATACCGAAATGCACCCGTTACGGTAATTTTGTATACCTGAACCCCGGTTCTGTATCAATACCTAAGGAGGACAGCCCGCACAGCTTTATGACGTTTGACGGCAAAACATTTTTATGGAAAGATATTAAAGACGGAAGAGTATATTCGGAATATGAATTGTGATAAAAATTTCACCGGCAGATTAAAAAATCTGCCGGTGAATTTATTTTAGGAATCCGTTTACAATCTGCTCTTCCGCCTGTTTTTCGGTAAGTCCCAGAGTCATCAGTTTTATAAGCTGCTCGCCTGCGATTTTGCCGATTGCGGCTTCGTGGATAAGCGACGCGTCAATATTGTTCGCCGTCAAGGAAGGTACGGCGCTTACGCGGCCGTTATCCATTATTATCGCGTCGCACTCGGTATGACCCGTACAGAGGTTGTTGCCGTTAATTTCGGAAATAAACTCCTGTGAGGAATCTCCCTTTGCAACCGAGCGCGAAACTACATTTGCGCTTGAATTTTTACCGTTAAGGTCAACGGTAAAATCGGTCTTTGCAAACTGTGTGCCGTGGGTGAGAATTTTTTCGTGAATCACAAGTGAAGCATTGCTTGACAGCACCGCTTTTGTAACCCGGTTTGTGGAATCAATGCCCTTTATCTGGCAGGTTTCCATTTCCATATGTCCGCCGTCGGCAATATTTACTATTGTGGTGGGATTCATTATTTTCTTTCCGCCGCCGCCACCCTCGCCGTAATGCTTTTCAATATATTTCACATTGGCGTTTTTGCCGACAAAAAAGGTATGAATACCGTCGTGACCCGATTCTTCGCCGCCGCAGTTGTGAATTCCGCAGCCTGCTACTATGGTAACATCGGCGCCGTCGCCTATAATAAAGTCGTTATAAACTAAATCGTTAAGTCCCGTTTCGCTTATAATCACGGGTATATGAACCGTCTCGCCCTTGGTTCCGGGGCGTATTATGATATCAATACCCGGCTTGTCGGTCTTGGTTTTAATATCGACATTTTCCGTAACTCTGCGCTCGGCAAGGCTGCCGTTTGCACGGATATTAAACGCGCCGTCCGGCGTGCCGTCCATATCCGCTATTATTTTTAAAAGCTGTTTCTCGGTATCGTTCACTTTTTAGCCTCCTTTATGCTGTCCGTAAGCACCCTGCATGCAGAGGCGGCAGTATCAAGAAGCTCGGGAAGAATTTTATCCCTTGTACCGTCGTCCTTGATTTTACCGTCCGACACGACAATAATTCGGTCGGCAATATTAAGAATACGCTCCTGATGCGAAATTATGATTATCGAACCGCCGAGACTGCTGCGCATTTTTTCAAATACGTTAATAAGATTGTTAAAGCTCCAAAGATCTATACCTGCCTCCGGCTCGTCAAACAGAGAAACCTTTGTCCCGCGGGCAAGCACGGTTGCGATTTCTATGCGTTTAAGCTCGCCGCCCGAAAGGGAGGCGTTAACCTCACGGTTTATATAATCCCTTGCGCAAAGCCCGACCTGTGAAAGATAGTCGCAGGCTTCGTTTATGCTGATTTCCTTGCCCGAAGCGAGACTGATTAAATCGTGAACGGTAATCCCTTTAAAACGCACAGGCTGCTGGAAGGCAAAGCTGATACCTTTTTTGGCGCGGTCGGTTACCGAAAGATTTGTAATATCCTCGCCGTCGAGCAGTATTTTTCCTGCGGTAGGTCTATTTATTCCCGAAATGATTTTTGCAAGTGTGGATTTGCCGCCGCCGTTAGGTCCCGTTATTACCGTAAAGCCGTCGTCTATACTAAGGCTTATGTCTTTTATAATCTCTTTTTCGCCGTTTTCTCCCCCGGCGCTGAAAGAAATATTTACAAGCTCTAACATTATTTCCTCCGAAATTACAAATTTGTAAATATTATGATACCTTTTTTTCTAATAAAAAGCAATACTTTTATCAGATAATATTTGCCAGGAGACAAGTTTTATGCTACAATCGTATTGTATTTTTTAACGGAGGGACTAAATGGACATTATTAAAACGCTTACCGAAGAGTTTTCACTTAAAGCTTTTCAGGTGGAAAACGCGGTTAAGCTTATTGACGACGGCAATACGATTCCCTTTATTGCGCGCTACCGCAAGGAGGCTACCGGCTCGCTTGACGATCAGGTCCTGCGCGAGCTTTACGAGCGGCTTTGCTACCTGCGTAATATGGACGAAACGCGTGAAAAAATCAAGACGGCTATCAAAGAACAAGGCGCGCTTAACGAAGTACTTTTAGAAAAAATCGATTCTGCCTGCACGCTTACCGAGCTTGACGATATATACCGTCCCTACAAAAAGAAGCGCAAAACCCGTGCTTCTGTCGCAAAGGAAAAGGGATTAAAGCCTCTTGCCGATTTGCTTTACGAGCAGGCGCCCGACTGCCCCGACCCTTTAACCGCCGCCGCAGAATACATAAATGAAGAGCTTTCGGTAGGAAGCGCAGAGGACGCGCTTAACGGTGCAAAGGACATTATTGCCGAAATTATATCGGACGACGCGGAGGTCCGACGCAGAATAAGGTTTGTCTGTGCGGCGCACGGTATAATTAGCGTAAAAGCAACATCGGAGGACGCCGGAGTTTACGATATGTACAAGGATTATTCCGAGCCGATTTCCAAAATCGCCGACCACAGAATACTCGCAATAAACCGCGGCGAAAAAGAGGGCGTATTAAAGGTCGGCATAGATTTTGACCGCGGCAAAGCGATGTTTATAATAGGAAAAACTCATATAAAGGAAGGCTCTGCCGCTACCGAAACGGTAAGAAGCGCCGCGGAGGACGCCTACACCCGTCTTATTTTCCCCTCAATAGAGCGTGAAATCAGGTCAGAACTGACCGAACGCGCAAGCAACTCCGCAATAAAGGTTTTCTCCTCTAATTTAAAGCAACTGCTTATGCAGCCGCCCGTAAAAAATGCGGTTACAATAGGTCTTGACCCCGGCTACCGCACCGGTTGCAAGGTTGCCGTTATCGACGGCACCGGAAAAGTGCTTGATACCGGAGTTATCTACCCTGCTCCGCCGCACAGCAAGACCGAAGAAGCCAAGAAGATAATAAAAAACATGGTCAAAAAATACGGTGTTAGGATTTTTGCAATAGGAAACGGAACGGCCAGCCACGAAACCGAGGTCTTTGCCGCCGAGGTTATCCGCGAGCTTGACTGCGGTATTTCATATATGGTGGTAAGCGAAGCAGGCGCAAGCGTCTATTCCGCTTCCAAAACCGCAGCCGAGGAATTTCCCGAATACGATGTATCGCTGCGCAGCGCAGTTTCGATTGCAAGGCGGCTTCAGGACCCGCTTGCCGAGCTTGTAAAGATTGACCCGAAAGCAATAGGCGTCGGGCAGTACCAGCACGATATGCCGCCTTCACAGCTTAGCACGGCTCTCACAGGGGTTGTGGAAGCCTGTGTAAACTCGGTCGGCGTTGACCTTAATACCGCCTCGGTTCAGCTTCTGTCCTGCGTTTCGGGGCTTGGACCCGCACTTGCGAAAAATATAGTATCCTACCGTGAGGAAAACGGAAAATTTACCTTACGCACACAGCTTAAAAAGGTATCTAAATTAGGTCCGAAGGCATTTGAGCAGTGCGCAGGCTTCCTGAGAATTTCGGACGGCAAAAACTTGCTTGACAACACCGGCGTACACCCCGAAAGCTATCCTGCCGCCGAAAGGCTTTTAAATTTATGCGGTTACACCGACGACGATGTTAAATGCGGACGCGTAGCGGAGCTTGAAGCACGCATTTACGAAAAAGGCGAAACTGCCGTTGCAAATGAGCTGGGAATCGGCGTTCCGACGCTTATTGACATAGCAAAGGAGCTTATGCGCCCCGGCAGAGACCCTCGCGACGAGCTTCCGCCTCCGCTTTTGAGACACGACATTATGTCGATTGAGGATTTAAAACCGGGTATGCAGCTTACGGGAACGGTGCGTAACGTTATTGATTTCGGAGCGTTTGTAGACATCGGCGTTCATCAGGACGGACTTGTTCACATTTCACAGATAACCGACCGTTTTATAAAGCACCCGAGCGAGGTGCTTAAGGTGGGCGACATTGTAAAGGTATGGGTAATATCCTGCGAGCCTGCAAAAAACAGAATTTCACTTACAATGAGAAAAGAGAAGATATTTAATGAAAAAGAATAACATTAAGGGAAGCCTGATACTCTGCACGGCGGCGCTTATTTGGGGGCTTGCCTTTTCCGCGCAGAGCGCCGCGGCAAAATACCTCGGCTCCTTCACAATAAACTTTCTGCGCTCGGTAATAGGAGCGGTATTTCTTTTCGTATTTATAAAAATAAAGGATTTTAAATCTAAGACTCCTTTTTTGCCGAGCGATAAAAACGGCAGAGCGAACCTGATTAAGGGCGGCGTAATCTGCGGAACCGCGCTTGCGGTTGCCGCAAATCTTCAGCAATTCGGAATCGGTGCTTTCCCGAACGGTGTTGCAAGCGAAGCAAGAGCCGGTTTTATAACGGCGCTTTATGTCATACTTGTTCCTATTGCCACGGCTTTTTCCGGCAAAAAAATCGACCTTGCGGTTTGGGCAGGCGTTATTATTGCCATTTGCGGAATATATATGCTCTGCTTTTCCGGCGGTTTCTCGGGAATCTACACGGGAGATATACTGCTGTTTTTGTGCGCCGTCAGCTTTACCGTTCACATTCTTACGGTTGACCGTTTGGGCGCCGGCGTTGACGGTGTTAAGCTTTCCTGCATTCAGTTTGCGGTCTGCGGAATAATCTCCGGCGTGCTTGCATCTATATTCGAAACGGTGCGTATAAGCGATATTATGAGCGCTTTGCCGTCACTTCTTTATATAGGCATAATGTCAAGCGGAGTTGCATATACCCTGCAAATCGTGGGTCAAAAATATGCTGAGCCTCCCGTCGCTTCAATTTCAATGAGTCTTGAAAGCGTTTTCGCGGCTTTGGGCGGATGGCTGGTTTTCGGCAACCGACTTTCAGTGAGAGAAATATGCGGTTGCGCACTTGTTTTTGCGGCGATAATCCTGGCTCAGCTTCCGCAATTCAAAAACCGAAAAAAGGCGGTTTAAATTTAATCCCCGATGCGAATAAAAGCATCGGGGATTCGTTATAATATTATTAAAATCTGCTGAATCGCAAGCAGAAAAACAGGGGTTTTCAAATGGGTATTATACAATGCGCGGCAAACTGTAAATATCAAAAGGACGGCTATTGCGGACTGGAAACCTGCTCTACCGTAAATTCGGTAGGCAATATATGTCCGCATTTTATAGAAAGGTCATCTGATAACCGAGATAGCCTCGGACAAGGTCCTGGCGCCGGTTAATTTTATATTATCAGGCACAGAGGTTATCTGTTTTAGGCAGGCTTTGGGCAAAATGCATTCGGTAAAGCCCATACGCGCCGCTTCGTTTACCCTTGCCTGAACACGCGGCACGCTTCTCAGCTCGCCGGAAAGTCCCACCTCTCCGAAAGCTACAAGACTGTCGCTTAGCGGTATATCGCGCAAGGCCGATACCAGCGACATTGCAACAGCAAGATCGGCGGCAGGCTCGTCAAGCCGTATACCTCCTATGATATTAAGGTAAACATCAAGATTTGAATAATATAAACCGATACGCTTTTCAAGCACGGCAAGCAGAAGATTTAACCTGTTAAAATCAATACCCGTTGTCATACGGCGCGGATTGCCGAAGCCTGTTGTGGTAACAAGCCCCTGCACCTCAGCAAGAATAGGTCTTGTACCCTCTATAACGCAGGTTATACATCCGCCCGAAACATTGCTTATTCTGCCCGAAAGCATCATAGCGGAGGCATTTTCAACCTCGCGAAGCCCACGCTCGGACATTTCAAAAACGCCTATCTCGTTGGTTGAGCCAAAGCGATTTTTAATGGCGCGCAGTATACGGTAGGATTGATTTCGGTCGCCCTCAAAATAAAGCACGGTATCCACAATATGCTCCATAACCTTAGGTCCTGCGATATCTCCGCCCTTGTTTACATGACCGACAATAAAAATAGGAATATCGAGCG
>JAEDML010000074.1 GCA_016303035.1 Clostridiaceae bacterium
AATTTGCTTGTCTTTTATATAAAATGTTATATCGCCGTCTTCATCAGTTCGGAAAACCTCCGCGCCTACATCTTCAAGCAAACTAAGCGTTTGCTCGCTCGGGTGGGAATAAGGGTTATTTTCGCCGACGGAAATCACCGCATACTTAGGACTGGCCTTTTTTAGGAACTTCGAGGTTGTAGAGGTACTGCTTCCGTGATGACCAACCTTTAAAACATCACAGTCAAAATCAATGTTCTCATCCATAAGATGCTTTTCAGCCGGCGCCTCGGCGTCACCCATCATCAGGAACTTTATCCCGTCAATTTCTATCATTGATATTATTGAACGGTCGTTTTCGTTATCAAGCTGCTCGTACACCGCAAGAACGGTAATTTCGAAATCTCCGATATTAAGATTCATACCCTGTACAGCGGTATAAACCGCTCCATCCGCCCCCACAACGGTATTTTTGGCGGTCTTTGCCGCTCGAAAGCCCTCCGAATCCGTATTAAGGTCGGGAAGTATTAAATTATTGACCTTAAACTTATTCATTACTGTTTCAAGTCCGCCGACATGGTCCATATGCAGATGCGTTTCCATAAGCGCGTCTATATCACCGTCACCGCAGCGCTTAAGCTCATTGCAAACGCGGGCGGCAGAATCCTCGGTACCGGTATCAATAACAGCCGTATCGCCGTTGCTTCTTATAAGAATACAGTCTCCCTGACCGACATCAATAAAACGGATATAATCGTCATTCTCATCAGTTTCCGGTGCTATGCCGAAAAATTCAAAAACACTATTCCAGTTAGGTATTCGTTCATTATCGCCGAAAGAAATTATAAACGCCGCCGTAAAACAAACCGCAACACCTAAAATAATCAGATTGCGTTTTAATTCTCTGCGTTTTGAAGCTTTCAACTACTCTTCCCCTGCCTCGCGTTCCATTAGCTGTTCTTTAGTGATAAGTACCTTTCGGGGTTTGGAACCCTCATACGGACCTACAACGCCGCGTTCCTCCATCTGATCCACAATCCTTGCGGCTCTCGCATAACCGAGCTTTAACTTTCGCTGAAGCAGCGAGGTAGAAGCCTGTCCGCTTTCAACTACAACCTTAATAGCGTCCTGTAGCATCGGGTCGTCGGAGGGTCCGTCTTCTTCAAGACCTGTTTTCTGCTTTTTATCAATAGCGGCCTGCCGCTCTATTTCCACCATAACATTATCGTCGTAATCTGCGGTGCGGTCGCCCTTGATATACTCAACAACCGCCTCTACCTCTCCATCGCTGACAAAGCATCCCTGTATGCGGCGCGGCTTGGTTGAACCTACCGGACTGAAGAGCATATCTCCCCTGCCCAAAAGCTTTTCGGCTCCTGCCGAGTCAAGAATCGTACGGCTGTCAACCTGCGAAGAAACCGCAAATGCGATTCTCGACGGAATGTTCGCCTTAATAACTCCGGTAACAACATCCACAGAAGGTCTCTGCGTTGCAATAAGCAAATGCATACCTGCCGCTCTCGCCTTTGCCGCAATGCGGTTTATTGAATCCTCCACCTCGTTTGGCGCAGTCATCATAAGATCGGCAAGCTCATCTATTATTATTACAATATGCGGCATTTTTATTATCTCGGGATCTCCGAGCTGTTCGACAAATCGGTTATACCCTTCCAGATCGCGGACGCCGCGGTCGGCAAACATTTTATAACGCTTTTCCATCTCGCTTACCGCCCAGCCGAGGGCGCCTGCGGCCTTTCGCGGTTCGGTTACAACCGGAACCAGCAAATGCGGTATACCGTTGTAAACGCCTAACTCCACCACCTTCGGGTCAATCATAAGAAGCTTGACCTCCTCGGGAGTGGCCTTATATAGGATACTGATTATAATTGAATTTATGCAAACCGATTTTCCCGAACCCGTAGCGCCTGCAATAAGTCCGTGCGGCATTTTCGCAATATCGGCTATAACAACATTGCCGCCTATATCCCGTCCCATAGCAACCGTAAGCTTGCTTTTGGAGCCGACAAAGGCAGGTGATTCAATAATCTCACGAACACCGACAACCGAGCTTGCCTTATTCGGCACCTCGATACCGACCGCAGCTTTGTTTGGAATAGGCGCTTCGATTCTGACGCCTGCCGTGGCAAGATTAAGCGCTATATCGTCGGCAAGATTTGTAATTTTACTTATCTTAACACCCGCGCAGGGCTGTAGCTCATACCGCGTTACTGTGGGACCTCTGCTTATATCGACAATTCTCGTTTCAACACCGAAGCTTCTAAGGGTTTCCACAAGATGCTCTGCCGTATTATCAAGCTCGGAAGCAAGTGCTGACGCACTGCCGCTGCTTTGAGTTTTAAGCAGAGAAATCGGCGGAAAACGGTATCCGTCGTCCGCTTCGATTGTAATTCCGCTTGAAATTTCGCCGGCAAACAGCGCACTTTCGGCTTTTACATCAATTTTTTCAGCCTCATCGGCTGCGGCAGTTTTAAGCGCAGTATTCATATTGTCAAGGTCTGCGGAGCCCTCGGGAATATCTGTCACGGAATTTTCCCTGCGCTTTTTACCGGAGGTCTTACCCGCTTTTAAAATACTGTCGGGATTTTCCTCGTCATAGTACGCGCTTACCACCTTGCGCTGCTTTTCATCAAGACTTTCATTGTCTGTCGGACGCTTTTCGGGTATATCGTCAACAGGAATATCAATATCAAAGCCTTTAATTACCTTAAGCTTCGGCTTACCGTTTTCGGGATTATTCTGCTCGCGTTCCGCCCTTGCCTGGTATGCATTTTCAGCCTGCTCTGATATTGAGTGCACAGGTCTTGCCATTGTTTTGAAAAGCGAAATAAGCGTGGTTCCGGTAATTATCATTATAAATACAAATATAAGCAGAATTATTGTTATAGCCGCACCGGTTTTTCCGAATGCCAAATACAGCGGCTGACCGATAAGCGCGCCCAAAAAGCCGCCGCTTTTAAGCGAAATTCCGCTTTCGTATGCCGCGGTAAGATGCTGCCAAAAATTAAACGAGCTATCATGCTTAACAAAAATATCAACAGCGCCGCCTATAAGCATAATAAGCACATTTGATTCTACAACCTTAGCCGTTACGGAGCCCCCTGTTTTATCCATTGCGACAAGTATTGAAACTATACCCAGTATAAAGGGATAAAAGTATGCGGTAACCCCGAAAATTCCGAACATAATTTTATGTATTTCAAACCATATGTTCTGTCCCTTTACAAAAGCAAGACACAGCAAAAAAATTGCAACAGCAAACATTATTACCGCTGTTATTTGCCGCCTGCCACTGTTTGCCTGTACAGCCTTAGCACCCGCCTTTTTTGATGAAGACGCAGTTTTTTTCTTACCTTTCGCCGGCATAACCAATCTCCTTTTAAATATGTATGGCTACTAAATCCGACCTAAATAAAGGACGGATTTTTTGCCTTATTGTTTGGAATTTTTATAATCATCTATCTGCCGATAAAGAGCCTCTATCACCGCCGACAGCGTTCCTATACCGTCAATAAGCCCCTCTTTTACAGCCTTTGTGCCGTTTAAAACGGATCCTACATCGGTTACCATCTCGCCCGTGTTCATCATAAGCTCGGTAAAACGCTCCTTGCTTATATTTGAATTTCGTATGACAAAATCGGTAATTCTATCCTGCATACGCTCAAAATGATGCATCATCTGCGGAACGCCGATTACAAGACCGTTCATACGCACGGGATGAACCGTCATCGTAGCTGACGGCGCTATAAAAGACTGTTTAGCCGATACCGCAAGCGGAACACCTATTGAATGTCCTCCCCCGAGTACAAAGGAGACGGTAGGTTTCTTCATTCCCGATATCAGCTCGGCAATGGCAAGACCGGCTTCAACATCACCGCCAACCGTATTGAGTATTACGAGAAGTCCCTCTATCTCACGGCTTTCCTCGATTGCTACAAGCTGAGGAATAACATGCTCGTACTTTGTGGTTTTGCTCTGCTCGGGCAGGGCGCTGTGCCCCTCTATCTCACCTATTATTGTAAGACAGTAAATTTTATGCTTGCCGTCAAAGGCCTCGACAGAGCCCATTTCCTTAATACGGTCAATTTCCGACGGTTTGGAATCGGCATTGTCTTTCTGATTTTCATTTTTGCTCATTTTCTTCCCTCCGGTATTATTATGGAAGAAAATACGGCAACAATACATATTATACTGTTTTTATACAATTTTTTCAAGTGGGCGAATTTATTATTTATGTAGTTCTTCCGCCGTCTTTACGCAGTGCCTTTAATACAATACCCGAAACCGGCAAAAGCAGACATCCCAATGCATTTCCGATAATTACCTCGGCTAAAAATACAAATGACTCTGCCGTGAATATTCTTGCATTAAAAAGGTAAAACATATCGGCTACGGAATGTTCAAAACCGCATATAATAAACGCCGGAATACAAATCAAAACACCGACAACCGTGTTTTTTACCTTATAGGAATCAACGCTTATAAAAACAAGAAGACCGCACAGCGCCGAATCAATGATCACGCGAAGCGCCCCCTTATCAAGCTTAGCCGAACAAATATCAGCGACATTACCTATCGGCGCAAAGCACATAGCTATAATCAGACATCCTACAGCGTTACCGAGAATTATGTATAATAACGAAACCGCATAGGAAGCATTATTTTGAAACATATATCCAACCTTGCCGGTATACAAATTCATTTGATAGTATAAAACGGATATAAGCCCGACCGTAAAAAGCAGAGCGCCTATATATCTGTTTTCGCTTTTTAAAAATGCCACTCCGCCTATGCTTATCATAATACCTGCCAGTACGGAATTTAAAAAACAGTCCGCAAACCTCTTCATTTTAACACCCTCCCATTTTTTATACGAATATTCTATCATACTTTTTAAAATAAATAAACCCTTAAAAAATTAGCGGTCCCGAACAGCGCCGAGACCGCTTAATACTTATTTCTTTCCGCAATTTTTATCGAAGGACGGATTGCAGGCGTAAAAATTCTTGCAGTTGAGCCGGTCGGTAGAAAGTCTCATTGCTTCACCGAAGCGCTGATAGTGAACAATCTCCCTCTCACGCAGGAATTTCAACGGGTCGCGAATATCGGGGTCATCAATAAGCCGAAGCAGATTATCATAGGTAACTCTTGCCTTCTGCTCCGCAGCCAGATCCTCATGTAAATCTGCTATAATATCACCCTTTGCCTGAATGTATTCCGCGCGCCACGGCAGCGAAGATGCTGCTATTGGATAAACCGCCGCCGTATGGTCTACAAAGTACTTATCAAAACCGGATTTTTTGATTTCCTCAGGGGTAAGGTTTCGGGTAAGCTGGTGAACCATCGCGCATATCATTTCAAGGTGGGCAAGCTCCTCTGTTCCGATATCGGTAAGCATACCCTTTACCTCGTTGTACGGCATACTGTAACGCTGGGTGAGATAGCGCATAGAGGCACCCATTTCCCCGTCTGGACCGCCGTATTGACTGATTATTATCTGAGCGTATTTGGGATTGGGGTTTTTGATGTTTACAGGATACTGTAATTTTTTCTCATATTTCCACATTTTCAGTCCTCCAAAAAGTTGTTTTCCCACGGCCACGGACCGTCAATCCACTTCCACCTGTCGGACATGGGAACATCGTTTACGGTAACTATATAGTCGCCGAATTTACGGCGGTATTCTTCAATCAGCATATCGCGCTTTTTACGGTAAGCCTGCATAAGCTCCATAGCGCGCCTGTTTCTCGGATGAGAGTCAAGAAACAGCACAAGCTCATGCAGTGCAAAGTCAAGCTCATAAATTTGCCTTTTAAGCCTTGCTTTTTCATTCATAGTCTTATACCTCCCACGGTTTATTCAAATTCGGAAACAGCGTACCGTTATCAAAGGATTCATCAAGCGGATACACGCCTTCAAGCGGCTGCATATTTATAAAAACCATTGTAAGCGCGTCCCCGCACCTGTTTTTTTCAAGCTCGGAAGCATCTTCAGAAGCAAAATCGTTTCCTCTGATAAAATCAGACATATCAAAGATTCTTTTTTCCATCGTTTTCTCTCCTTTTATAGACTTGTTGTCCTATAACAGTTTATTTTCCGTAACGCAAAATGTTACCGAACGATTAGTAGGTCTAATTGTTAAAAAATTGTTAATAATATTCTTAATACATTGTAAAAGCTTGAAATTAGATATATAATTAAATTAATTAGGCAAAATTTGTTATTTTTTTCACAATAAGCTCTGCAAAAAAATGTAACTAAACTTTTATGCCTTGGGGAGGTGCAAAAAAAGTGACGGAAGCTATATTGTTAAAAGCCGCTGTAAGCACAGCGGAAATTCCTAACTGGTTTGCTGTTTGCATGGGAATCGGAACGGTGTTTATAGGTCTTATCTGCATAATAATAATATGTAAGATTATGAGCGCCCTTTGCGGCAACAAAAACGCTCCGGCAGCCGAAG
>JAEDML010000075.1 GCA_016303035.1 Clostridiaceae bacterium
TTCGCGTATGAAATATTCCTGTGGAATATGATGGAGCAAAGTATTAAAAGCACCGTAGTTGCCTAAATTTTGCCGTTAGTTTATGCTGTAATGCATCTGCCGCAGTTGACAAATATTTTACTCGGGTATATAATATTCAGGTATTTTTTAACTTTATTTTTAAGGATGTATTTTTATGAAATGGACCTCTCTTAACGACCTGCGTGAGAAATACCTTTCGTTTTTCGAATCAAAGGGACATTTAAGGCTTAACAGCTTTTCTCTTGTGCCGAATAACGACAAATCTTTGTTGCTTATAAATTCGGGTATGGCTCCTATGAAAAAGTATTTTACGGGGGAGGTTACTCCGCCTAGCAAAAGGGTTACAACCTGCCAGAAGTGCATACGCACGCCCGACCTTGAGCGTGTGGGTCATACCGCGCGCCACGGCACATATTTTGAAATGCTCGGAAATTTCTCTTTCGGCGATTATTTTAAGGAGCAGGCAATTCCGTGGGCATGGGAATTCCTTACAAAGGTGCTTGAAATACCGGAGAATTTGCTTTGGCCGTCGGTTTATGAGGAGGATGACGAGGCTTACGCTATCTGGCGCGATGTTATCGGCGTGCCCGAGGAGCATATAGTAAGGCTCGGTAAGGAAGATAATTTCTGGGAACACGGCACAGGTCCGTGCGGCCCCTGCAGTGAGATATATTTTGACCGCGGCGAAAAATACGGCTGCGGCTCGCCCGACTGCAAGCCGGGCTGTGACTGCGACCGATATATGGAAATATGGAATAATGTCTTTTCCCAGTTTAACAATATGGGCGACGGTACTTATACCGAGCTTGAGCATAAAAATATTGATACCGGAATGGGTCTTGAACGTCTTGCCTGCGTTATGCAGGGGGTAGACAATATGTTCGAGGTCGATACCGTCAGAAATATTCTTAACAAGGTATGCGAAATTTCGGGTGTCCGATACGGCGTGGATGCTAAAGCGGATATTTCAATCCGTGCGATTACCGACCATGCAAGAGCCTCGGTATTTATGATAAGCGACGGTATTATTCCGTCCAACGAGGGAAGAGGATATGTCCTTCGCCGCCTTATCCGCCGCGCCGCACGGCATGGAAGGCTTATCGGAATTAACCGCCCGTTTTTAGCCGAACTGTGCGAAGCCGTAATAGCCGAGAACAGGGGAGCGTACACCGAGCTTGACGAAAAGCGGGAGCTTATATTAAAGGTTATTTCCAACGAGGAAGCCAATTTTGCCAGGACCATAGACCAGGGACTCGGTATGTTAAACGAGCTGACTTCAAAGGGCGGCGTGCTTTCGGGTGATGACGCGTTCAAGCTTTATGATACCTACGGTTTTCCGCTTGACCTTACAAAGGATATACTCTCAGAACAGGGTATGACGGTTGACGAGGAAAGATTTAAGGAGCTTATGGAAAATCAGCGCAGGCTCGCGCGATCTTCACGCAAGGCGTCCGACGGTGAAAGCTGGAAGAGCGATGAAATCAGCTTTGACAATATTCCTAAAACCGAATTTTTGGGTTATACCGAGGATTGCTGCGATTCAAATATACTTGATATTGTATGCGGCGGCGAGCACACCGCTTCTGCCGTATCGGGCGATAAGGCAGTAGTAGTGCTTGATAAGACTGTTTTCTACGGCGAGAGCGGAGGACAGGTCGGCGATACCGGAACAATCAGCCTTGACGGCGCGGTATTTAAGGTATCGGATACCAAAAAGACTTCGGGCGGAGTGTTTATGCACTTCGGAACCGTTGAGAGCGGCGAGCTTTCCGTTGGGGATACGGTAACGGCTAAGATAGATACCGAGCGCCGAAGCGCTATACGCCGCAATCACACGGCGGCACATCTGCTTCAGGCGGGACTCAGAAGTGTTCTCGGCACCCATGTAGAGCAGGCAGGTCAGTTGGTAAACGAAAACGCGGTGCGTTTTGACTTTACTCATTTTTCAGCGCTGACAGACAAAGAAATCTCTGAAGTAGAAAGCTTTGTAAACAGCGTTATTCTTTCGGGAATAACGGTTGAAAGCCGCGAAATGCCGATAGAAGAAGCCAAAAAGCTCGGGGCAATGGCGCTTTTCGGCGAGAAATACGGCAATGTGGTAAGGGTAGTATCTGCAGAAGACAAGTCGGTTGAATTCTGCGGAGGTACACATGTTGACAATACGGCTAAGATAGGACTTTTCAGAATTATATCCGAATCAAGCGTTGCCGCAGGCGTTAGAAGAATCGAAGCCGTAACGGGCTTCGGCGTTATAAATCTGCTTTCGCACTATAAAGAGCTTGCCGCCGAAACGGCAGCTTCCCTTAAGGCAGGAAGCATTGAGGATATAGCAAAGCGCGCCGCACAGGTAACGGCAGAGCTTAAAGAATCCGAAAAACGGATAGAGAAGCTCGAAGCGCAGATAGCTTCTTCAAAAATAAACGGTATAATGGAAAAAGCGGAAAAGGTCGGACCTTTGCGTGTAATAACCGCAAGAATCGACGGCACCGCCGCCGATGAGCTACGCAAAATGGCGGACAGCGTTAGGGCGCAAAATTCCGACGCGGTAGCCGTGTTTGCCGCGGTAAACGGCGAAAAGCTTACCTTCTGCGCCGCCTGCGGAGCAGACGCCGTAAAGCAGGGTGCGCATGCAGGCAATCTTGTAAAAGAGGTAGCATTATTAGCAGGCGGAAAGGGCGGCGGAAAGCCTGACAGCGCTATGGCAGGCGGCAGGGATATAACCAAGGCAGACGAGGCCTTAAAAGCCGCCGCCGATATTGTAAAAGCGCAGATAGGAGCAGTGTAATGGAGGATTGTCTTTTTTGTAAAATCGCCGCAGGAGAGATTCCGAGCGAAAAGGTCTATGAAAACGAATATGTTTATGCTTTTAAAGATATAGATCCGCAAGCGCCTTTTCATGTTATCGTAATTCCTAAAAAGCACATAAAGAGTGCCGCGGATATTACGCCTGAGAACAGCATAGAGGTTGCAAAGATTTTTGAGGCTATCTCTGAAATAGCGGCAAAGGAAAAGCTTGAAAAGGGATTTCGCGTTGTTAACAACTGCGGAAGCGATGGGGGACAGACGGTGAATCATATGCATTTTCACCTGCTGGCACGCCGAAATTTACAGTGGCCTCCGGGCTGATGTGAAAGGAAGAAATTAAAAATGTCAGAATATTACACACTTAAAATTGCAGGACTTGAAAGAAAGCTTGAAAAGTTTCCGGTAAGCGATTCGCTTGATATTGCGGCCTTTATTATTTTCGGTGATGTTGAGCTTACAATAGCGGGTTGCAAAGAGCTGATAAACCGCGTTCCGGAGTTTGATGTCATTGTAACACCCGAAGCCAAGAGCATTCCTATTGCCTATGAAATGGCGCGCCAAACCGGTAAGCCGTATATTATAGCGCGCAAGGGGCTTAAGGTTTATATGCGTAATCCGCTTGAGGTAAATGTAACCTCTATAACCACACAGCACGAGCAGCATCTCTTTTTGGGCGAGAGCGAGGTGCAAATGCTCCGCGGAAAGCGCGTGTTAATTGTTGACGATGTAATAAGCACAGGCGAATCGCTTGCCGCTGTAAGGGAGCTTGTAGCCGAAGCCGGCGGAAAAGAAGCTGCAGCCTGCGCCTTCCTTGCCGAGGGCGATGCCGCAGAGCGTGACGATATTATATATCTTGAAAAGCTTCCGCTGTTTTTTAAAAAATAATACCGTAAAAGTTAAAAAACCTCACAAATGTGAAGTGTTCTAAATGACAGTAAAAGGGTGTGCAGAAATTTCTGCACACCCTTTTCGTTCGTTGTCCTACACCTTGACAAGTACCATATCTGTCGGCGAATGACATCTTTTATTTAGCTACGATTATATTGCCTGTAAAGAAAAGAGGTGATATAATGAATATGGATATTTTTGCGTATTTACTGTTGCAAATAGTTAACGGTTACAATTATCATCTTCCTCAAGAAAACAACCGTATATGGTATGAAGCAGATATAAACTACAAAGAGGGCAAAAGAAATAGTCAACGCATTGTTTGGTCAAATGATGGTTTAATATTTGTGACATACGACCACTATAAAACATTTTATGAAATAGTATAGGAGAACAAAAATGGATAAAAAAACTGCAACATTGGATTTAACTGATTGCAAGTATTTAGGGGAAATGCATCAAAGAATTAAAAAAGCTTTAAATTTCCCTAATTATTACGGTGAAAATTGGGATGCTTTTTGGGATTGTATAAATGCTGATTGCGATGTGGATTTTATAACCGTAATCGGTATAAATACATTATCAAAGGAATTAAAAAAAGAAGCAGAAATTATGATTTCACTTTTGGAAGATAATAAAAAATATTGGGCAGATGTTGAGCCGCCTTTTGATTATGAAATTGTTTTATAAACTTCAATTTCAATCAGCAGATATCAGTAGTTTTTTATAGCCTTTTCCGAAAAGCTCCTCGGCAAACCATACATTATCTACATTGAAGGTTTTTCCGTTTAAATAATTAAGTATTCCGGCATCGCTAGTAAAATTAAAGGTAAGACTGTAGGAATAAAGCGCCTGCTTGTTAAAGCCCCGTCTTTTGTCATCTCCAAGCTTTCCGTACTTTCCGTCTCCGAGCAGCGGATGACCGATTGACGCCATATGCGCGCGTATCTGGTGGGTGCGCCCCGTAAGCAGTTCTATTTCAAGCAGCGAAAGATTGTTTTTGCTTTCAAGCACGCGGTAACGGGTGCGTATAGTAAGTGAATTTTCGGTTTTACGGGATGTCAGAAACACTTTATTTTTGCTGCTGTTCTTTTCGAGATAACCTTCAAGCGTTGCCTCCTTAGGTCTCGGCACTCCGTGTACCACTGCAAGATAACGCTTGTCAAGCTCGCGTGTTTTGATTTTTTCACACAGTATCCTAAGCGCTTCGGCGTTTTTGGCGGCTATCACTATTCCGCCCGTGTTGCGGTCGATACGGTTTGCAAGCGCGGGCTTAAAGCTGTTTTCGGTTTCAGGGTCATACTCGCCTTTTTCATAGAGATACCGCTGTATTCTGCCTATAAGAGTGTCGTTGTATTCCTCCTTATCAGGGTGTGATAGCAGTCCCTGAGCTTTATCGGCAAGCAGTATGTTTTCATCCTCATATACAATAGACAGCCTTGACGAAGCGTTAAGAAAATCGTATTGCGGAGCAAGTAAAGCAAAGAACTCATCATTTATATAAGCGTCCACAATATCGCCCTCACAAAGCCTTGTGCTTATATCCGCACGGCGGGAATTCACCTTTATCCGCTTTGTGCGAATGTATTTGTACATAAGCCCCTTAGGCAGTGTCGGGCAGCTCTTTGATATGAATTTGTCGAGACGCTGTCCCGCGTCATTTTTGGTGATGTTAAAGCTTTTCATAAAAATCTCCGTTAACGCTTGAAAAATAGAATAAATAGTTATATAATAAAATAAAACCATATTTTGTAAAAAAGGCGATAATAAAATGGCAGAAGTTTCACACAGCGGACATAGGGAACGGGTACGGCAAAAATTCCTTACGGGAGGGATTACCGAGGCTACCTCACAGCACGAAATACTTGAAATGCTGCTGTTTTACAGCGTTCCGCGTAAAAACACCAATGAAATGGCGCATCAATTGATAGACCGTTTCGGTTCGCTTGCCGGCGTTTTGGAGGCGCGTCCTGCCGATCTTAAAAAGATAGACGGAATAGGCGACAATTCGGTTGCGCTCATTAAGCTTATTTTACCAATAGCGAACATATATTTCAATACTAAAAATAACGACCCGAAAAAATTTAACAGTATTGATGAGATTGGAAATTTTCTCGTTACAAAATATATCGGTCTGTGCGAAGAGGCGCTCTCTATAACCTGTCTTGACGGAACCGGGAAATTCGTTTCCTTTAATATTGTTGAGAGAGGGGATATTTCCTCTGTCGGGGTATCTACAAGAAGTATAATAGAGCTTGTACTTGAGAAGAATGTAAGCTGTGTTATAATGGCGCACAATCACCCTTCGGGCATCGCGCTTCCGAGCGGGGCTGATGTTGAAATCACCCAAACCGTCAAAAACGCTCTTTCGCATATTGGCGTAAAGCTTATAGACCATATTATAATTTCGGATGACGATTTTGTATCAATGGCTCAAAGCGCAAAATACCGTGATATGTTTTAGGTTTAAAATTAACTGCCGCACAAAGTGCGGCAGTCTTTTTTTAAAATATACTATATCTTACAACTACTGCTGCAAATACTATAGATACCATAGAAAGCAGTTTTATAAGAATGTTTATTGAAGGACCTGCGGTATCCTTAAACGGATCGCCTACCGTATCGCCGACAACGGCAG
>JAEDML010000076.1 GCA_016303035.1 Clostridiaceae bacterium
TGCTTCCGCATTTAAAGGGAACAGCCGAAAGCGAAACGGTGGTTATGCCGCCGCCGAATATTGTGAAAATACCTATGTCTCAGCATATAGGCGCTCCCGCAAATCCGGTTGTCAAGGTTGGAGACAAGGTTTTTGTCGGAACGCTTATAGGCGAAGCACAGGGCTTTGTAAGCGCATCGGTCCATTCTTCGGTATCGGGAACGGTTAAGGAGGTTGCCGAGAGTACTGTAAACGGTTCTAAGTGTATCTGCGTTTCTATTGAGTCGGACGGCGATATGCGCCCGGACCCGACGCTTGAGCCGTTCGACGTAAAAACCAAGGAGGATATTGCCGAAGCCGCTCACCGATGCGGACTTGTAGGACTCGGCGGAGCGGGTTTCCCTGCAAGGGTTAAGCTCACGGTAAACAAGGGAAAACCTATTGATACCCTTATTATAAACGGCGCCGAATGCGAGCCGTATATAACCAGCGATTACCGCGAATGTATAGAGGATTATAACGATGTAATCGAGGGCGTTTATCTTCTGAAAAAAATTCTTAAGGTAAAAAGGGTAATCATTTGCATAGAAAGCAACAAGAAAAAGGCTATCGAAAAGCTTTACAATATCGCTGCGGACAAACGGGATAAAGGTAACCGTATAAGACTTATGAAGCTGCCGACAAGCTATCCGCAGGGGGCGGAAAAGGTGATTATTTATTCCGCCACCGGCAGAAAGGTTCCTGCAGGCAAGCTTCCGAGCGATGTCGGCTGTATTGTTATGAATATTACAAGCGTCGGAACCCTTTACCGTTATATAAGAACGGGTATGCCGCTTGTTTCCAAGCGAATTACCGTTGACGGTGATGCTGTTAACGAGCCTAAAAATGTATTAGTGCCTATAGGCACACCGATAAAGGATTTGCTTGAATTTGTCGGCGGAGTGTCGGAGGATGCCGATAAAATTCTTTTCGGCGGACCGATGATGGGAATTGCGGTATGCGATGAAAATGCGGTTATTGAAAAGCGTAACAACGGCATAACCGTTATGAAGAAGCCTAAACGCGAGCGTACGGCTACTGCCTGTATTCGCTGCGGAAGGTGCGCTTCTGCCTGCCCCATGCGGCTTTATCCTGCAATGGTTGAAGGCGCGGTAAACCGTCAAAACACCGAAGCATTAAAGAATCTTAATGTTAACTACTGTATGGAGTGCGGCTGCTGCTCATATATCTGTCCTGCGGGACGGCCGCTTACACAGGCAATGCGCCTTGCCAAGGCGTCACTTAGAAAGGAGAAAAAGTAATGGAAAAATTATTTTCTGTGTCATCTTCTCCTCATCTTAGGAATATTGAAACTACAACCGGAATTATGACCGATGTTTTGATTGCGCTGTCTCCGGCGGCGGTTTTCGGGTGTATTATTTTCGGACTTAAAGCGGTATTGCTGCTTATCACCTGCATAGTCTGCGCCGTTCTTGCTGAATTTTTATGGAATCTAATCCTTAAAAAACCGAGTACGGTCGGAGATTTATCTGCCGCGGTAACGGGTATGCTGCTCGGTATGAATCTGAGCTCCCAAGTTCCGCTTTGGGTTGCCGCTATCGGCAGCATTGTCGCAATTATCGTTGTGAAGCAGATGTTCGGCGGAATCGGCTGTAATTTTGCAAATCCTGCTATTGCCGCGCGTATTGTTTTGCTGGTTTCGTTCCCCGGTATGATGACCAAATTCAGCGAGCCGCTTGTGGATACCGTTACATCCGCTACACCTCTTGCGGCAGAACAGGGTACATATACGTTTAACAATCTTTTCTTCGGTCTGCACAGCGGCTGTATAGGGGAGACCTCGGCTTTTCTGCTGATTGTAGGAGGACTTTATCTTATAGTCCGTCGCGTTATTTCACCGGTTATTCCGCTTTGCTTTGTCGGCACCGTGGCGTTTATGACGCTTGTTACAGGCGGCGATGTAGTGACGGCGGTTTTCGGCGGCGGCTTAATACTCGGTGCGATATTTATGGCTACCGATTATACCACAAGTCCCGTGACTCCTGCCGGCAAGGCCGTTTTCGGCGTAGGCTGCGGACTTATTACCTTTGTTATAAGGAAATTCGGTTCACTGCCTGAGGGTGTTTCATACTCCATACTTATCATGAACATACTTGTTCCCTACATAAATAAATTTACGCTTTCAAAGCCCTTCGGCTTTGTCCCTGCAAAGAACGGAGGCGGCAAGAATGGCTGATATACTTAAATTTTTCAAGAATAACCGAGACGATATTTTTAAGCCCGTCATTGTTCTTCTCGTAATCTGTATTGTAATTCCGCTGGCGCTTGCCGTGACCAATAAAATTACTGCGGCAAGAATTGCCGAGCTTGATGAGAAAAATGAGACAGAAGCTATGAAACGGCTTATCAGCGCCGAGACATATGAGAAAAAGGAGCTTAAAACAGATGATGAGACGGTCGTTTATACCGTCGCGTCCGACGGGACAGAGGTTCGCGGATACATTTTCACGGTAAGCGCAAAGGGCTACGGCGGCGATGTTTCGGTTATGACCGCGGTAAATCCCGACGGCAGCGTTAAAGCGGTGGAAATACTCGATGTTTCAAATGAAACTCCGGGACTCGGTCAGAACGCCGCCAAGGAAAGCTTTTATTCGCAGTTCTCTTCAAAAACGGCGAATATAGAGCTGGTTAAGGGCACGGCAACGGAAAATCAGGTAAACGCCGTGACAGGCGCTACCATAACCTCCAAAGCCGTTACTAAGGCGGTTAATGAAGCGCTCGGATATTGCGATACGGTAATAAACGATACAATTAGGCTTTACGGTAAGGAGGCGCAGTAGAATGAAAAAAGGTAATCTTGAATATGTTACCAACGGACTTATAAAAGAAAATCCGGTACTGCGGCTCGTACTCGGTACATGTCCTACACTGGCGGTTACCACAGCCGCGATAAACGGTATCGGTATGGGAATATCCGCAACGGTGGTGCTTATATGCTCAAATCTCGTAATATCGCTTTTGCGTAATGTTATTCCCGATAAGGTAAGAATACCCGCTTTTATAACAATCATCGCGGGTTTTGTAAGCGTTGTGCAGATGCTTGTAAAGGCATTTCTTCCGTCTATTGACAAGGCACTCGGAATTTATCTTCCGCTTATCGTGGTAAACTGCATAATTCTTGCAAGGGCGGAAATGTTTGCTTCAAAAAATCCCGTGCTTCCAAGCGTGCTGGACGGTCTCGGAATGGGACTCGGTTTTACGGCAACGCTTACTCTTATGGGAGCCATACGCGAAATTTTAGGCGCGGGCACGCTGTTTTCATTGCCTGTAACCGCGAACTTTATCAGTCCTATGATAATTTTTCTGTTGCCCCCGGGAGGATTCTTTGTTTTCGGTATGCTGGTAGCGGCTTCAAACGCGCTTGCAAAAAGGAGCGGCAAAAAGCCGGTGGAACATCTTGGTTGCGAAAGCTGTCCGTCAAGAGCGGCGTGCGCCGAATATTCACAAGATGGCGTAAAGGAGGAAAACGGTGATGAATAGTTTGACATCTATCGCCTCTATTCTTCTTGCGGCTATACTTACCAATAATATGGTGCTGTCAAAATTCCTCGGAATATGCCCGTTTTTGGGGGTTTCCAAAAAGACCGGCACAGCCTTTTCAATGAGTATAGCGGTTACGCTTGTTATGGTGGTAGCCACCGCCGTTACATGGCCGATATATACTTATATTCTTTACCCGAAATATACATATCTTGAAACAATCGTATTCATTCTTGTGATAGCGGCTATCGTCCAGCTGATAGAAATTGTGCTTAAAAGATATATTAAGCCGGTTTATCAGGCGCTTGGTATCTACCTTCCTCTTATAACCACCAACTGCGCCGTGCTCGGTATAACAATGCTTAATATCACTAATGAAATGAATTATTTAGAGTCGCTTTTCAACGCTTTGGGAGCAGGACTCGGGTTTATGCTTGCAATGATACTGTTTGCAGGCGTCAGGGGTAGGATAGAGTCTTCAAATATTCCCGAGTTTATGAAGGGACTGCCCATAACGCTTGTTTCGGCGGCGCTTGTTTCGCTTTCTTTCCTCGGCTTTGCCGGAATAGGAGGTTGATGATATGGAGATTTTAATCGCCGTTATCATTGTAGCGGTAATCGGACTTATTGCAGGCGTGGGACTTTCACTCGCTTCCAAATATATGGCGGTGCCGTCTGACGAAAAGCAGGAGAAAATACGCGCAGTGCTTCCGGGCGCCAACTGCGGAGCCTGCGGTTATTCGGGGTGTGACGGCTATGCCGCCGCCGTAGCCTCGGGTGAAGCGGAACCCGATAAATGCGCGCCGGGCGGAGCCGCGGCGGCTGCCGGAATTTCGGAAATTTTAGGCGTTGAAATAGTAAATGAGCCAAAGGTTGCGTTTATCGCCTGCGGCGGCAGTTGCAGCGCTTCAAAGGCCAAATATAATTACAGCGGCGTACAAAGCTGTGCAGGAGCTAATATGCTTCATTCGGGTCCGCTTGAGTGCGCCTACGGTTGTATCGGTTTCGGTGACTGTATGCGTGCCTGCAATTTCGGGGCTATTACCTTAAAGGATTCAAGACCCGTTATATGCGAGGACAAATGCGTTGCCTGCGGTAAATGTGTAAAGGCTTGTCCAAAGGCTTTGATTTCACTTATTCCTAAGGAGCATAAGACCACAGTTAGATGTTCAAACAGGGATAAGGGACCAGCGGTTGTAAAGGCGTGCGCCGTATCGTGTATTGCCTGCCGTATGTGCGAAAAAAACTGCGAGGCAGGCGCTGTTACAGTAAAGGATAATATTGCTGTAATAGATTACAACCTTTGTAACGGCTGCGGCAAATGTAAGGAAGTTTGCAAACGGGGAGTAATAATTTGATAATGATTTGCACATTTATATATGGATTTAATGGGGATGATAATATATGAAAAATGTGCGTAAAAGCTTTAGTTCAGAAAAGGTAAAAACATTTTTTAGTAACAAGGTCAATATAATAATGATTTCGGTCATTATAATTCTATTGGTAGCGCTTTCGTGTTCTGCTGCTTCAAACATAAAACGCGCGCACGCAGTTAAGTCGGCAAATGCTTCAATTTCCGAAGAGCAGGAAAAACTTCAGGCGGCGGAAAGCGAAATAGCCGATATCAAGGCGCGGCTTGAGGAGGAGCAGCAGTCTAACAGCGAGCTTCAGGCACAGCTTGAAGCAAAGCAGAACGAAAAAAATCAGCTTGAATCCGAAATTGCGGGACTAAAGCAGCAAATACAGGAATTAAGCGCAAAAAAGAATAATGCCGCAAATCAGGCTCAACCAACGGTTGAGCCTTCTTACCCTTATATTCCGGGGAGAGTATGTTATCTCACCTTTGATGACGGTCCTTCGGATAATACACTTAGAATATTAGACACACTTAATGCATATGGGGTAAAGGCAACATTTTTTGTAACGAATATGGATAAACCTTCATATATTAAAAATATTTATGATGCCGGTCACACAGTAGGTCTTCATACATCTTCACATAATTATGCGGCACTGTATTCAAGTGTTGATGCCTATTTTGCAGACCTTGAAAGCATATCAAATACCGTTGAGCAGATAACAGGAGAAAAAAGCCATGTCATCCGTTTCCCCGGCGGCAGCAGCAACGGGGTAAGTAAAAAGTACTGCCCGGGAATTATGTCGCAGCTTGTTAACCTGGTACAAGAACGCGGATATTCATATTTTGACTGGAATGTATCTTCTGAGGATGCAACCGGAAATCGCGTTAGGGCAGATGTTATTCGTAACAACATCTTAAAGTCCGCGGCAAATAAAAATTCAATCTGCGTTTTAATGCATGATTCTTCCGCTAAAACGACAACGGCGGACGCGCTTCCGTCGGTAATAGAGGGACTCAGCGCAATGGGCTACACATTTGATTCTATTAAACCGGATACCTACGGGTATCATCACAATGTCAGCAACTGATATTTTAACGGTTGACATAATTTCTTAATTTGGTATAATTGTAGTATAATTTAATGAGGTGAAATGTATGTTAAAAAGAATGACTGTTTTTGTTTTAGCGTTTATTTTTATCTTTGCTGTTTCCGGTTGCAAAAGCAAATCATCAGATAAGACTGATTCCGGCGTTTCTGCCGAAACCGGCAGTAAAACCGAAAGCGGCAGCTCTTCAAGCAGCGCAGGCGAGGATTTAGACAGTGATATCGATTTATCCGGTATGGAGATTACCATTACTACCGAGGATGACAGTTCTTCTGCCGGCGGCAGTTCCACAGTCAATTCAGCC
>JAEDML010000077.1 GCA_016303035.1 Clostridiaceae bacterium
GATTTTTTTAGGAGATTATGACGCATAACTGTGAGAAACAGGATTAACAGGTGTCGAACGCGAAATATAAATGTCAAAAAATGGCAACAAAAAATAAATTTACACAAATAATAACAAAATAGTTGCAATTTATGGAAATATATGGTAATATATGTAACATAAAAACGTAGGAGGTAACATTACAATGGAAAAGAAATTAAAAATAGTTATTGCGGACGACAGCACCGAGCTTGGACAGAACTGCGCTAATGCCCTTAAAAGTTACGGAATGAATGTGGTTTTATGTGAAAAGGACGGCAGGCAGGTAGTTGAAAAGACAAGGCTTGAGAAGCCCGACGTAGTTCTTGCCGATGTGTTTATGCCCAATCTTGATATATTAGGCGTATTAGCCAGCATTAAGGATATGGATGAAAAGGAGCGCCCGATGGTTATGGCGATGTCAAGCTTTGATAATCAGCGTCTTGAAAAGGAAACGCTGGACGCAGGGGCGAGCTACTATTTTCTTAAACCGTTTGATATAAATACTATGGCAGAGCGGATTATTCAGCTTTCGGGCTGGAAAAATGAAATATCGCCGATTGTCGTTAAGGACAATGTCGTAACCGACCCCGAGCTTGAGCTTATGGTTACCGAAATTATACATCAGATAGGCGTGCCTGCGCATATTAAGGGCTATCATTATTTAAGAGAGGCTATTATACTTTCGGTCAAAAACAGCGAGATAATAAATTCGGTTACCAAGCTGCTTTATCCCACCGTTGCAAAGAATCACGGTACAACCTCCTCGCGCGTTGAGCGGGCAATCCGTCACGCTATCGAGGTGGCGTGGGACAGGGGAGATATAGATGTGCTTAACTCCTATTTCGGCTATACCATCCAAAACGATCGCGGCAAGCCGACCAACAGCGAGTTTATCGCTATGATAAGCGACAAGCTCCGTTTAAGACTCAGAATAAGCTGATACATAAAAATCGCTCTGCCGAAAGGCAAAGCGATTTTTCAGTCTGTAGAAAAACTAAAAATGTATACAAGTATGATTTTTCTATTTTGTGATAAGCTCGATTATACCCGAGTATATTTTCGCAGGGTCGTTAAGAAATTTATCCTTAATCATCATAGCTTGTTCTTCGTCCGGCACAAGCAGCTTTACACTTACAAAGGGACGGTTATTGTCAAGCGCGGAGCAGGTTATGTAGGTTTTGCCGTCCTCATGCGTAATTTTAAAATCGGTATCCTTGGCGTGTTTAAAGCGCGACACCATTTTAAAGGCGGCGGTATAAGCCCTGTCCTTAACCGAAAAGGGGAGCGAGGTTTTAAGCGTTTCGGCGATATTCCTTCCGCTTTCGGTTATTATGTAGGTATCCTCCTTAACATCTACCGATTCAAGCTGACCGCTTTTGCAAAGCGAGGCAATGCAGTCGTTGACTTCAAAGCAGTTGGCAATACCCTCATAATGTAGGGTGTTGGCAAGCGTGTTGCCCGGAACCGGCTCGTTTATAGAGGTTAAAATATAGCAGATTAAAATTTTTATTTCCGCTGTGCTGAAGAGTCCGCCTATCGGCTCAACACCGGCGGTAACCGCGTCTCGTTCCAAAAGAGTTGCTCCTTTACATAAATTATAATTTCTTTAATTATATTGCTTTTGTGTAAGTATTTCAAGGAAAATTTAAAAGCCGCTTTTTAAAAAGTTTAAACATTTAATATTTGGGTATTGTAAAAACTTTAACTTTATATTATAATAAATAATATATTTATGCACATATGCGTACCGGAGTGTGCGAATGGGCGGGTCCTGTGCGACGGGACGCTACGAACCATGTCAGGCGGGGAACCGAGCAGCATTAAGTAGTATTTCCGTGCGCCGCAGTAAATCGGTCCGTTCGTACACTCGGGTACGCATTTTTAGGAGGTTGGAGTTTTTATGGCATATCAGGCTTTGTACCGCAAGTACCGTCCGCAGACCTTTTCGGATGTTATAGGTCAGGAGCACATAACAAATACGCTTAAAAACGAGGTCTCCTCTAATAAAACCGTACATGCATATCTTTTTACCGGCAGCAGAGGAACGGGTAAGACAAGCTGTGCAAAAATTCTTGCCAAGGCGGTAAACTGCCTGAGCCCTAAGGACGGCGACCCCTGCCTTGAATGTGAAATGTGCCGTATGGCGGCGGAGGGGGAGAATACCGATATTGTCGAGATAGACGCCGCCTCCAACAACAGCGTTGACAGTATAAGGGAGCTGCGCGAGCAGGTAACCTTTGCGCCGGCTTCATCAAAATACCGCGTTTATATTATCGACGAGGTGCATATGCTTACCGTAAGCGCCTTTAACGCGTTGCTTAAAACGCTTGAGGAGCCGCCAAAGCATGTTATTTTTATACTTGCCACTACCGAGGTTCACAAGCTGCCGTCAACCATACTTTCGCGCTGTCAGCGGTTTGATTTTAGGCGTATTGATTCCGAGAAAATCTGCGAGAGGATACAGTATATAGCGTCAAAGGAAGGTCTTACCGTTACCGATGACGCCGCCGCCCTTATCGCCGCCGCGGCAGACGGAGGAATGAGAGACGCGCTTTCAATCCTCGACCTGTGCGCTTCGGGGAATAGGAATATTGACGAAAATACCGTTGCCTCTGTTTGTGCAATGGCAGGCAACGATTATCTTATTAAAATGGCGGATTATATAAAGTCACGGGACTGTGAAAACGCCCTTATGCTGCTTGATGAGCTTCATAATTCATCGGTTGATATGTTAAGGCTTTTAGGCGAGCTTATAACCCACTACCGCAACCTTATGATAATTAAGACGGTTAAAAGCGGCAAAAGACCTATTGTCTGCTCGGCTTCACAGCTTAAAGCGCTTGAAAAGCAGGCTGAAAATTATGATATAAAGGATATTATGAGGACGCTTAATATATTGCAGGCCTCCACCGCCGCTATGCAGACCGGAAACCGCCGCTGTGAAATGGAAATGGCGGTAATACGGCTTTGCACGCCTGAGCTTTCGGATGATACGGCGTCGCTTGAACGGCGTATAGCCGCGCTTGAGCAAAGGGCGGTATCATTGCCCGCAAGACCTGCCGCGGTCGATAAGCCGATAGAGGATATAAAGGAAACTGCTGATACCGCCGAGGAGGAAATCCCCCTGCCGGACGCTCCGCCTGCCGATAATACCGCGCCGTCGCCTGAAACCGCTGAGACTGACGGTTATGACCGCGTAGCGCGGTGGGAGGATATTTTGAGCATATTAAGGCGAAGCTGTCCGCTTATTGCGGGCGTGCTGGAAGGCTCGTCGGCGTACACCCACGGCGCGTATCTTTTAATCGACGCGCCAAACGGTCAGTTCCGCTCGCTTATAAACGGCGGCAATACCTTCTACCGCGACAGTATACGCAAGGCGGCGCTTGAAATACTCGGCAAGACCTATAAGTTAGGACCGTACACAAAATCGGCGGCAAAGGCGGAAACAGATCCGCTTGCGGCGTTTGCCGAAAATTATAAAAGACTGCAAAATAATCAGCAGTAAATACGCCAGAATGGAGAACAGTTATGAAAGCAAGAATACCTAATTCCGGAGGAGCCGGAAACATCAACCAAATGCTTAAACAGGCACAGAAAATGCAGGAGGATGTCGCGGCGCTTCAGGCAGACCTTGAACAGCGCGAATATCAGGGCGCTTCGGGCGGCGGAATGATTCAGGTCACAATAGACGGTAAGTACAACATTAAAAAGCTGACAATAGCTCCTGAAGCGGTTGACCCCGAGGATGTTGAAATGCTTGAGGACCTTATTACGGTTGCCGTAAACGAGGCGGTTGCCACGGCGGCTAAAACCGCAGAGGACGAAATGGGCGCCGTTACCGGCGGACTTAATATGCCGGGGCTGTTTTAATTATGGCTTACAATATAGTACCGCTTACAGAGTTAATTTCACAGTTTGAACGCCTGCCGGGTATAGGCAAGAAAACAGCGCAGAGACTGGCGCTCAGTATTCTCGAACAACCGCCCGAACGCGCCGAAAAATTTGCGGAGGCGCTTGTAAACGCGCGCAAGAAAATTCATTTTTGCAAGTGCTGTCAGGCGCTTACCGACCTTGAAATATGCCCTATATGCTCGGACGAAACCCGTGACCGCGGCGTTATCTGCGTTGTGGCGGAGCCTAAAGATGTTATGGCGTTTGAGCGAACACGGGAGTTCGGCGGTACATATCATGTTCTTCACGGGGTTATTTCCCCGCTTGACGGCGTGGGCCCCGACCGGCTTCGCATTAAGGAGCTTATGACGCGTCTTGCCTCGGGCGAGGTTAAGGAAATAATAATGGCGACGAATCCCACGGTTGAGGGGGAGGCTACTGCAAGCTATCTTTCCCGACTTATTAAGCCGATGGGAATTAAGGTCACGCGCCTTGCGTACGGTATACCGGTGGGCGGCGACCTTGAGTACGCCGATGAATTTACACTTGCAAGAGCCTTAGAGGGCAGAAACGAGATTTGATATGACTAAGGAAAAAATCGACCGCATAAACGAGCTTGCGCGCAAACAGCGCGGCGAGGGACTTACGGAGGAAGAAAAGCAGGAGCAGTACAGGCTCCGCCGCGAGTATATAGACGCATACAAGCAAAGCCTTGTTTCTCAGCTTGAAAACACATACATCCTTGAAAAGGACGGAACTAAGCGAAAGGTGACAAGGAAAGATGAAAATCCTCTTAACTGACAGCGCAACCCTTAAATCTAAAGGCGATTTATCCCTTGACGGGTTTAAAAAATTCGGCGATGTTAAGGAGTATGAAAACATATCAAGACAGGAGCTTTTAAGCGAGGTTGCCGATACCGATATTTTGCTTTGCAACAAAACGGTTATCGACAGCGAGGTTATAAAAGCGGCAAAAAAACTCCGCTACATCGGCATTTTTGCCACGGGTTACAATAATATTGATATTAAAAGCGCGGCTTCGAAAAACATTACCGTCTGCAATGCGGGCGGCTATTCCACAAATGCCGTGGTACAGCAGGTTTTCGCATATATACTTGCGCATTACACTAAAATTGCACAGTATGATTCATTCGTAAAGCAGGGCGGCTGGAAACGCTCGCCGGTATTCTCTCCGCTTGAATATCCGACAGAGGAAATCTTCGGCAAAACGCTCGGAATAATCGGTTACGGCAGCATCGGCAGGGCGGTCGAAAGGGCGGCGGAAGGCTTCGGAATGAATGTGCTTGTAAACACCCGTACCGTAAGGGAAAACGGTCATACCCGTTTTGTGGATTTGGATACTCTGCTTAAAAACAGCGATATCGTTACGGTGCACTGCCCCCTTAATTCGCAGAGCGCCGATTTTATGAACCAAGCGGCATTTGAAAAAATGAAGCGCGGCGCGTTTTTCATAAACACCTCGCGCGGCGGCGTGGTTGACGAACAGGCGCTTTTTTCTGCCCTTGAAAGCGGCAGACTTTCGGGCGCGGCGGTAGATGTGCTTAAAACCGAGCCTATGGCGGAGGACTGCGTGCTTTTTAACGCGAAAAATATAACAATAACGCCACACACGGCGTGGGCGCCGCTTGCTACAAGAAAACGCCTGCTTGATATTGTAATATCCAATATAGAGGCGTTTTTAAGCGGCAATCCGCAAAACAAAATAATTCCGTAGGAAATATGTAGGGAACGGTCGACGTGCCGTTCCAAAGAATACGAACCCCAAGAAATCAATCTTGGGGTTCGTTTAGTAATATTCTTTTTTTCGGGTTGTTATCAATGTATTCCCATATTTCGTTATAATCGTTTTGATTACGAATTATGTGGTCATAATACGACTTTTGCCATAATTTTTTATTGAACGGCGGAAGTATATTATTTTTTACATTATGTATATATTCATTTGTTGTCATTGTTTTAAAAAATTTCATTACATCCGGTAGGGAACGACCTGTGTGTCGTTCCGATATTTTGATAATAAAATGCAAGTGATCGGGCATTATTACATATTTTTCAAATTTAATTGTTTTGAATTTATTTTCAGTTGCTTTAATCCATTTGTGTATAATTTGGTTTGATATCGGCGGAATAATACATAAGTTATCAGAAGGAGCAGTATTTTCCATTTCAAATAAATGCTGTCTGTTCTGTGTGCATAAGGTGACGAAATAGCATCCTGTTTGTGCGTAATCGAAGTTTTTTAATCGGTTGGGCTTTCGGTTTTTTGTTTCCATATTGCACACCGCCTTTGTTGTCTTGC
>JAEDML010000001.1 GCA_016303035.1 Clostridiaceae bacterium
ATACTATTTTTGCTCGAAAAAGTCAATACAATGCAGAATTTTGCAGAAAAAGGCAGCTAAAATCATTGCCCGTTTCCGTGATAATATTCGTAAACCGCCCTGGCTGACGGCTCTGTCATACCGTTTATTCTGACCAGCTCTTCAAAAGAAGCCGCCCTGATTTTTTCGGTTGTTCCGAAGCTTTTAAGCAGCAGCTTTGCCCGCGTTTTTCCTATACCCGGAATACTGTTAAGCTCGCTGTTAAGCATTTTGGAGGTTCTGCGCTGTTTGTGGTAGCCTATTGCAAAACGGTGTACCTCGTCCTGTATCTTTGTAATAAGCGTATATGCGCTGCGGTTGGATTTTACGGCTATATCTCCGCCAAACGAAGCGACAGCGCGCGTACGGTGCTTTGAATCCTTAACCATGCCGAACATCGGAACACCTATTTTATACTTTTCTATTATCGGCTGAACCGCCGACATCTGCCCCTTTCCGCCGTCTAACAGTATAAGGTCCGGCAAAACCGAAAAATATTCATCCTCGCCCTTTTCATATTCGGAGAATCGGCGGTCGAGCACCTCCGCCATTGAGCGAAAATCGTCCTGACCCGAAAAGCTTTTGATTTTAAATTTTTTATAAGCGGCTTTAAAGGGTCTTCCGTCCTTAAATACGACCATACCCGCTACATTTTCACTGCCTGCTGTGTTGGAAATATCGTAAGCCTCGATATATCTCGGAGGGCTTGAAAGTCCCAAAAGACTTGCAAGCTCGTTAAGTGCCGACATTTCACGGCCGCTTCGCTCGGTTTTGGAGGAAAGGTTATCCGCCGCGTTATTTAGGCACATATCAAGCAGCTTTCTCTGCTCACCCTGTTTCGGAAGTATAAAGGCAACGCCTTTGCCGCTCTTTTCGGTAAGCCATTTTTCGGTAAGTTCAATTCCGTCAAACTCGCAGTCTATAACGATTCGCGGCGGAATATCGGTCTTATCTTCATAATACTGCTGTAAAAATTCCGAATAAAAGCTCGATTTATCCGAAACACCGTCGATAAAATAATGCTTTTTATCGGTTAGTCTGCTGTTCCTGAAAATAAATATTTCAACACAGGCAAGCTCACCTATCAGCGCCGAGGCTATGACATCCTCCGATTTATACGATGCCATAACCACCTTTTGCCTTTGGTTGATTTTATTTATGGCATTTATTCGGTCGCGAAGACGCGCCGCAAGCTCAAAATCAAGCCGCTCTGCGGCAGATTCCATCTGGCTGCGCAGTCTGTT
Organism: Clostridiaceae bacterium; assembly: GCA_016303035.1. GTDB lineage: Bacteria > Bacillota > Clostridia > Oscillospirales > Acutalibacteraceae > UBA737. The sequence goes on from JAEDML010000001.1 coordinate 1,263, forward strand.
AACGGTGTCGGCGTCGGCTCCGCCGTGCTTTATGAAATCCCTCGCAGAGCTTACGGTTTGAAGATAATCGGCAAGCGGAATATTTCCTCTGCACGGAGCGTCGCAAAGCCCGATATGATAATTAAGGCAGGGCTTTGTTACCGAATCGAAATTGCGGGTGCAGTCGGGCAATTTAAAGATTTTACGCACCTCGTCAACCGTTTCCTTTACAATATATCCCGAATTGTAGGGACCTATATATTCCCCGTTATTATCGGTCATCTTTGCGGTTTCAATGCGTTTCCATTTATCGTTTGTAATTTTTATATAATGATAACCCTTATCATCCTTTAAAAGGATATTGTATTTAGGCTGGTTTTGCTTTATAAGCGAGTTCTCGAGAATAAGCGCCTCAAATTCACTGTCACAGATTATATATTCAAAATCTTCAACGCTTGCAACCATCCGCCTTACCTTTTCGGTATGTCCGCTGCCGCTTCCGAAATACTGTGTAACGCGGTTTTTAAGAGCTTTTGCCTTTCCGATATATATAATTTTTCCGTCCTTATTTTTCATTATATACACGCCCGGATTAAGCGGAAGACGGTTTGCCTTTTTCTTTAACTCAGCAAGCTTTTGAGGGTCGGCATAATTATTCAGGGAACTCACCTCCGTAAGGATAAAAAAATTACAAAATATGGTTGATTTTTGTCGAAAACAGTATTATTATAAGATAAAATAATGTATTAAGGGGGTATATTATGGAAAAAATTGTATGTCTGTGTTTTTGTTTGATTGTCATACTCAGCGCCTGTTGCGGCTGTTCCGGAATGACTATTAAGGGCAGTACCGATACAACATCAGACGCGCCCGTAACCGTTAATATGCCCACCGATAACAGCGTAAACGGATACCGCACATACGGCAATACAACCCCTGACGGAATTACCGTTATAAATTCCGGTGTGAGTGAAAATTCGGAGGATACCGATTACTGCGGTGAATATGTTGCAAATACCAACAGCAAAAAATTTCATAAATCGAGCTGCAGCAGCGCTAAAAAGATGAATGAAGAGAATAAATATATTTCAAACAGCCGCGAAGATATGATATCCCACGGATATGAGCCCTGCAAACGGTGTAACCCTTAAATATGATAAAGCCGCCGAGAGATACGGTCTTCGGCGGCTTATGTTTTTATTTTTTAAGAGCGATAGCCTTTTTAACCTTTTCGACAATATTCGGCGCGCGCAGACCGAACTCGTCAAGCAGCTTCGGCGCAGGACCGGAATGACCGAATACATCGTTAACGCCGAGTTTGACTACCGGAACGGGGTATTCCTCGCATACGGCTTCGCTTACCGCTCCGCCAAGTCCGCCGATAACCGAATGCTCCTCAGCCGTTACAATAGCGCCCGTTTCCTTTGCCGCCTTTATTACTATATCCTTATCAAGCGGTTTTATGGTGGCCATATTAATTACTCTTGCGCTGATTCCCTCGTTTTTAAGCATTTCATACGCTTCAAGCGCTTCATTTACCATAAGTCCGGTAGCGATTATTGTGACATCGTTTCCGTGTCTTAACTCTACGCCTTTTCCAACCTCAAACTTATAATCCTCGTCAAAAATAACCGGAACTGCAAGTCTGCCGAAACGCATATAAACAGGTCCGTCAAGCTCAATAGCCGCTTCAACGGCTTTTTTAGCCTCGACTTCGTCGGCAGGATTTATTATTGTCATACCCGGGATAGTACGCATAAGCGCTATATCCTCACAGCACTGGTGCGTAGCGCCGTCCTCTCCGACCGAAATTCCCGCATGGGTAGCGCCGATAATAACATTAAGATGCGGATAACCTATTGAATTGCGAACCTGCTCGAAAGCCCGTCCTGCGGCAAACATTGCAAAGGAGCTTACAATAACCTTTTTGCCGGTTGCGGCTATACCGGCGGCAATACCCATCATATTTTGCTCGGCAATACCGCAATCGTAAAACCTGTCCGGAAACTCCTTTTTAAACATACCGGTCTGTGTAGCCGCGGCAAGATCCGCGTCCATTACAATAAAATCGTCTCTTTTTCTTCCGAGCTCTACAAGCGCCGTACCGTAACCGACGCGCGTGGCAACCTTTTTAATATCTGACATTACCGAATTCTCCTTTACTGCAACGCTTTAAGCGCGGCGTTAAGCTCGCTTACAGCCTGTTCATACAATTCATCGTTAGGCGCGGCGCCGTGCCAGTTTACTGCGTTTTCCATATAGGAAACACCCTTGCCCTTGACCGTATTGGCAATAATTGCAACCGGCTTGTCCACCGTTTCGGCTTCCTTTAAGGCCGCTTCTATCTGCTCAAAATCGTGACCGTCGATAACTATGGTGTGCCAATTAAAGGCTTCAAACTTTTTATCTATCGGCATTGCTGAATTTACCTCTTCAATAGTGCCGTCTATCTGAAGATTATTATAGTCGACAAACGCTGTGAGATTTGAAAGTTTTTTATTGCCTGCAAACATTGCGGCTTCCCAAACCTGACCTTCCTCGATTTCTCCGTCACCGAGAACGGTATAAACATTGAAGCCGTTTCCGAAATGCTTTGATGAAAGCGCCATTCCTACCGCCGCCGAAATGCCCTGACCGAGCGAGCCTGAGGACATATCAACGCCCGGTATATGCTTCATATCAGGGTGACCCTGAAGTATGGAGCCGATGTTTCTGAGCTTATTAAGCTCGGAAACATCGAAATATCCGCGGTTGGCAAGCACCGAGTAAAGCGCCGGCGCGGCGTGCCCTTTGGAAAGTACAAATCTGTCCCTGTTTTCCGCCTTAGGATTTTTGGGGTCTATATTCATATGCTTAAAATACAGATATGTTAAAATATCGGCACAGGAAAGCGAACCGCCGGGGTGCCCTGATTTTGCGCTGTGTACCCCCTCTATTATTCCGATTCTGACCTTGCAGGCAGTTTTTTCAAGCTCTCTTTTTTCTGCTGCGTCCATCTTATCAACCCTTTCTGATTTTTGTCAAATAATCTATAAAATCGGCTACGGCGCCGTCCCTGCAGGTACCGGCGATAAAATCGGCATATGCCTTTATATCGTCGGGAGATTCTGACGGTACAGCGCTTATATCCGCTTTTTTTATCATTTCAAGGTCGTTGTAATAGTCGCCTATTGCAAAAAAACCGCCCTTTTTAATTTTTTGTATTTTGCAAAGCTCTAACAGTCCCGAAGCCTTGTTTATTCCCACGGGTGTCTGCTCGTAATAATTTCGCTTTCTGCCGTAAAGGGTGGCTGAGGTATCTACAAAATCCGAGTGTGTTTTACATGCGGAAATTATCTCCTTTGTTTTTAAACGGCTCTTTTCTTCGGAAAAAAGATATAAAACCTTATTCCAATTATATCGGCATGCTTCTTCAAAGCTGACAACTTGTGAAGACAGTTCCTCGTAACGCTGGTGGTCGTCGGTTTCCGCGGTCTGCCTTAAAACAAGGACATCGCTTCCGCTGTGAATTTCAATGCCTACCTCCGGCAGGTAATTAAAAACGGTTTCGGCAATACGGTAATCCGCTTTGTCTATGCATTTTTCGCTTAGAATCTTTTGCCTCTCAAAATCATAAATCATACAGCCGTTTGCCACGACCGACGGAGATACCGATTTAAGCGCGCGAAGAACAGTGCTCACCGCGCCGACCGTTCTGCCGGTTGCAAGTGAAAAAAATCCGCCCTCGCTCATAAAAAAATCTATCTTCTCAACATTACGCGGATTTATATAACCGTTAATCAAAAGTGTACCGTCAATATCGCAGGCGAGAATACATCCGTCAAACAATCCCATTATTTTCTGCATTCCTTTAAAAATTCGGTAAAGTATTCGGGAAGCGGTGAAGAAAACTCCATATACTCCCCCGTAGTCGGATGTATAAATCCGATTTTGCGTGCGTGAAGGCACTGTCCGTTAAGCGATTTTATAACCTTTTTAGGTCCGTAAACATCATCGCCCGCCACAGGGTGCCCGATATATGCCATGTGTACCCTTATTTGGTGGGTTCGTCCCGTTTCAAGCCGCAGCCGTACATGGGTAAAGCCGTTAAGTCTTTCAAGCACCTCATAGTGCGTAACGGCGTTTTTTGCATTTTTATCGGTCACCGCCATTTGCTTGCGCTTTACGGGGTGTCTCCCGATAGGGGCGTTCACCGTACCGCTCTCGCATTTAATATTGCCGTAAACCACCGCTTCATACTCGCGCGTAAAGGAATGTTCCTTGATTTGCTCTGCGAGCTTTTTGTGAGCGTTATCATTTTTTGCGACAATAAGCAATCCGCTTGTGTTTTTGTCTATACGGTGGATAATGCCGGGTCTCATAACACCGTTTATACCCGAAAGCGAATCTCCGCAATGCCACATAAGCGCGTTTACCAGCGTTCCGCTGTAATTGCCTGCCGCCGGATGTACAACCATACCCTTAGGCTTGTTGACAACCAACAATTCGCCGTCCTCATAGACTATATCAAGCGGAATATTCTCCGCCGCGGCGGTGTATGCCGTAGGCTTTGGAATACTTATACAAACATTGTCGCCCGTTTTAAGCCTTGTTTTTTTATCGGCAGTATTACCGTTTACGGTTACAAAACCCTGTTCAATAAGTGACGCCGCACGCGACCTCGTCACATCTGCGGCGGCAGCTACGAATACATCCAGTCTCTGCCTTATGCCCTCGGTAAATACACAGTTAAACTCAAGCATTATCGCTGTTTTCGGCGGCGGAGATATGCTTTTTGCGGCGCCTGTCGTTCACCGTTTCAATAATGAAATACAGTATTAAAAGCCCTGCGCCGACGACAATTGCACAATCGGCAATGTTGAAAACCGGAAAATTAGGCATAAATGTAAAATGCAGAAAATCTATTACATTGCCGTCTCGGAAAATTCTGTCGATAAGATTGCCGATACCGCCGAACATAACAAGGGTCACAGCCCAAAACATAAGCTTGTTTTTTAAACCTACCTTTAAAAGCATGGCGATACAGACAAGCATAATTACAATCGTAACCGAAAGCAGAACCCAGGTGTAACCGCTGAGCATTCCCCATGCTCCGCCCCTGTTATGAATATAGGTTATATCAATAAAACCTTTTAAAAAGTCATGTGATTCTGCAAGTGTGTAGTTTGCGGCAATATACGCCTTGGTATACTGGTCTGCGCAGAGAACCGCTATGCCGCATACAACGGCAAGAATGTAAGAAATCAAGCGAAATCCTCCTTAAATCGGCTCGGTCGTATCGGCAACCATAAAGCCTGTTTCGGGTTCCTTGTTTTCGTAAGAATCTGTATCGTTCTGCAAATTATCGGCAAGAGTATCGGTATTTACACCGTCGGCCTTTTTTATAAAAGCGTTTATATCCGGCTCCTTGTCAAACGCTTCGGTAATAAGTCCCGATATATGCTTTGGATCCATAGGAACGCTGTCGGGCAGTTTTTGAAGCATTTCAAGATGTTCCTTATAGGTTTTGGTTATATCCGCCTTAAAAGCGGCAACCTCCATTTTAAGCCTGTCAAAAAGCGCCTGCTGTCTTGCAACGCTGTCCTCTGTTGCCGCGGCTATACTGTCGGTCTTTGCCTTGGCAATCTTTATTTTCTCGTCAAGCTCTTTTTGGAGATTCGATTTACGCTCGCCCGCCTTGATTTCAAAGGCTGTGGCAAGCTCCTTTTCCTGCGCCGTGATTACGGCAATGCTCGACTCCGCCTTTTTCACTATATCGGCGCTCTTCTCCTTTGCCTCGTCGACAATCTGGTCGGCAAGCTTCTGGGCGCTTAACAAAACATTTTGAATACTGTTCTGCGAACCCTTATAACTCTCAATTTCAGAATTAAGAGAGTCAATTTTCCCCTGCAATTCCTTTACGGTGCGTTCAAACTGGAGATAATCCGCCTCGATTTTATCGAGCAGAACATCTACCTCCTCCTGCTTGTAACCGCCCATGGATTTTGAAAATTTTACATTTCTGATATCTGAAGCGCTTAACATAGGTAATTCCTCCTATATGTATTTTTTGAAATTTATAATAACTCTGCCCTTTCTTGTGTGTTCGGAAACAGCGTCAATTATATATTTTCCCCTGCCTCTGACGGTAATTTTATCCCCGTCCGATATACATTTGGTTAGTTTATTACAGCAAAGCGAGTTTACAAAGACAAGATCATTTTCTATCAGCTCTGCCGCGCGGGAACGCGAAACTCCCGTAAGCGCCGCCACAGCGCAGTCAAGCCGCAAAGACGCCGCGGTTACAGTAAAATCCGCAAGTGTACCCCTGCTCGGCAAAGGTTCCGAAAAACCCTCCGTTACGGTTACGCCGACCTTGCCTATTTTGGTTATCTGTTCGGTAATATACCGCAATACATCCTCGGTGACAAAGACAACCGCCCTGCCGTCCTCAACAAGAATATCGCCTACCGATTCACGCGTTATTCCGAGTGCCATGAGCGAGCCTAAAAAATCCCTGTGCGAAAGCTTATCGCTCACCCTGTAGCGGAAGGTTAGCGGCACAATAGGAAAATCGGGATTATCGCACCAATCTGGCAGGCAGGCAAGAAACTGCCGCTCGGCGCCGCCATATCCGCCGTAAAACAAATATTTAGCGCACTGCTTTTTTAGGATAGAATCGGCAATCGCGGCCTCCTGCGGAGTTAGAAAGCCTAAAAACTTAGGCGCTTTATTGCGCGCACTATGGCAGACCGCGTCATCTACTCTCGCCGTAAAAAATTCGGAATCCATTAAAAATACATTTTGCCTTCGTCAATATCGTCAAGCATAAGCTCGCCCATAACATCAACATCAAACGGCACTATAATAAATGTGCTGTTTGCCACCTTTTTAATATTTCCCTTGTTGGCATAGGCAACGCCGCTTAAAAAGTCGATTATACGGCGTGAGACCTCGCGGTTGGCGGCTTCGAGATTCAAAACCACCGTCTTTTTATCGTTAAGATGGTCGGCGATTGAGGAAACATCCTCAAACCTGTCCGGCTTTACAAGCACAACCTGCATCTGAGATTGGTTAAAGCTTACCGTCTTTGCATTTCTGCCGCCGCCGAGTACCCTCGGTGAAGAATCGCTCTTCTTAGCCGAAGAATAACTCTCGGTCTTTACTTTCTTTTTAGGCTCCTGCTCGCGCTCGGCCTCTTCCTCCTCGAACTCGTCCTCAAACTCGTCCTCTTCGGGAATACTCATAATATTCTTAATGCTGTCTAAAAGTCCCATTTTAATACTCCTTTGCGGGTTTATTTTTAATAATTACAGAATACGAAAGCAACGCAGATTTGCGTTATTTCTGCACCAAAGTTGCGGTAAAACAGTTAACTTTCGGCATTGTAAATTCTTTTGCCGAAAAGCGCCGTGCCTACGCGAACAATATTGGCGCCCTCCTCAATGGCAACTGCGTAATCGTCCGACATTCCCATTGAGAGCATATTTATATTACTATTATCTATTTTTTTATGCGATATGTCAATAAACAGATTATACATTTTTCGGAAATATTTGCGATTTTCCTCAGGCTCATTGCACACAGGCGGTATTGCCATAAGTCCCCTGATGTTTATACCGTCCATTTTTGCTATCTCCACGGCCGATTCGGTTACCGAATCGGGAGTAAAACCCGACTTGCTTTCTTCAAGCCCTATATTGACTTCAAGCAAAATATCTATTTTCTTATCGGCCTTAATCGCCTGCTTTGAAATTTCCCTTGCAAGACGCAAAGAATCCACCGATTCAATCATTTCAACCTTATCTATAATATCTCTGACCTTGTTGGTCTGCAAATGTCCGATAAAATGCCTGTGTACGGGAGCTATATGCTCCTCCTTGCTTAAAAATTCCTGAACGCGGTTTTCGCCTATATACTCTATGCCTGATTTTATTGCATAATTTATGGTGTCACAGTCAACGGTTTTGGTAGCGGCGAGCAAAATTATATCTTCGGGCTTTCTGCCGGATTTTTCGGCGGCGGCAACAATCCTTTTCTTTACCTGTGCATAATTAAGGTCAAATTCATCAGCCGACAATTTTTCCATCATAAAGATTCTTTCCTTTCACAACTACTTCATCATAGAGCCTTAAAACAGTATCGGTGCTCTTCTGCTGTTCGCAAATAATATACGCATCATTAGAATAAAGTACGTTTACCGGCACGAATTTAAGCTGCATTCCGTTAAGAACATACACGCCGGTTTTGGAATCAATAACGCGCAGAGCGCTTTTTGATACCTTTAATCCGCTGTATTCCGAGCTTATTATTTCCATATTCACCGACCGCATAGCGGCAATTTCGCTGTTCATCTGGTCGCAGGCGAAGATAAGCACCGCGTCGGAGGAATTATCCGAAATATTTATTTTCTTTACGGTAACGCTTAAATCAGGGCAGGATTTAACCGCCGTTCTGATTGTAAGACTGTCACCCTCCTTATATTTAAGCGATTCGTTTATGGTTACCTTGGCGGCTATATACCACTCATAATCCGAAACAATTTTCCCGATTACCGTATCGCCTACCGTATCGGGCTGCATATCCTTAATAAATTCAGGTGTTATTTGGCTTAGGTCGTCGCATTTAAGTACATTTTCATACCCGTCTGTAACCGAGACAAAATACCCCGACTGCGCCGCGTTTACATAGCCCTTTGCCGCAGGAAGCGACGCATTAAGCTCTGCAAGCTGAGAGTTTAAAGCGGCAAGCTGCACCGAAAAATCGCCGGCAACGCCGGTAGCCATCTGACGGCGGTTAATTGTAGACAGCAGTGAAGCGGCATAATCGTAAGACCCCGAAAAATTGCCTGCGGCGGAGTTTTTTACAAGCGCGTTAAGCCCGTCCTCCACTTTATTATTAAGCAGGTCAAGGTCGGTGGCTTCAAGGTTGTTATAGCTTTGAATATCTTCAATATCCGCAATCTGCCGCTTTACCGCCTCAATCTGACTTACGGTAAGAGAGGCCGTATCGGTCTCATAAATACTTGCGATAACCCCGTCCTTTGCGACGCGGCTCCCCTCGTCTGCGACAAAATGGAGCACGCCGCCGGCGTTATTTTCAACCAGAGTTTCGTTTCTTATAAAGATTCCGGTTATATTAAGTCCCTGTACAGCCGTGGAAAATTCCGCGCTTTGGGTAGTTATGGGCTTATAAAACGAGGAATAAAGCTGATGAATAATAAAAACCGACGCAATAAGCAGTAAGCATACCTTTAAAACGGTATTATTCTTCATTTCGCTCATCCTCTCCTAAAAATTCATCTATCAGGCTCTGCGCCCTTTCAAAAATCGGTTCTTCATCGGCATAAAGCCATTTTATACGCGTATCGCGCCTGAACCAGGTAAGCTGACGCTTGGCGTAACGGCGCGTGCTTTGTTTAAGCCTTTGTGCCGCCTCTGCTATTGTACATTCTCCCTTTAAATAACCGTAAAGCTCCTTATGGCCTATCGCCTGCATACCTCCGCTGTTTAAAGGGAGCGAAATGGTTTCTTTAGCCTCTTCTGCAAGACCGTTTTCAAGCATTTTATCAACGCGCAGATTTATTCGGTTGTAAAGCCATTCCCTGTCGCGTGAGGTTACGCCGAGTATCAGATTATCATACCGCGGCTCATTCTGCCTTGAAAGCTTATTTTGCTCGGTAACGGTTTTACCTGTAAGTCTGTAAACCTCAAACGCGCGTATTATTCGGCGGCGGTTATTCGGGTGCAGTCTTGCGGCGGTTTCGGGGTCAAAAGCCGAAAGATGTGAAAGCATTTCTTCGCCGCCGACCCTTTCAAACTCATCGTCAAGCTCCCCCCGAAGCTTCAAATCGGTCTGCTCGTCCGCGAACTCTATATTATCGGTAAGTGCGCTGATATAAAGTCCCGTCCCGCCTACAACCACCGGAAGTTTTTTTCTCGACAAAATTTCATCTATGCACTGCCTTGCCGCGGCAACATAATCCGCAACCGAAAACTGCTGTGAAAGCGGAAAAAACTCGATTAAATGATGAGGTATTCCGCGCTTTTCGTTGTCATCAGGCGCGGCAGAGGCAATATGTATTCCCTTATAAATCTGCATAGAATCCGCGGATACTATTTCCCCGCCGTATTTTTCGGCTATCCTTACTCCGAGCTCGGTTTTACCGCTGGCCGTAGGGCCTGTTACATAAACTACCTTTTTATTGATCATTGTATCCTGCCGAACTGCTTTTCAAGCTCTCGCCTTTTAATTTCAAAGGCAACCGGTCTGCCGTGAGGACAGTACATAATATCGTCGCTTGAAAGCACCCTTTTTGCAAGATTGAGCATTTCAAGGTCGCCGGTATCACTCCCTGCCTTTATTGCCGCCTTGCACGCAACGGTATGAAAAAGATTATCCTCTCGCGCTATATTAACCGAGGAGGTGTCGGAAATCGAACCCGCTATTTCCTCAATCAGAAGTTGTATATTCTCTCCCGTAAGCGTAGGAGGAACCGCACGGACAATAACACTGCCGTTTCCGAAATCCTCGACCTCAAAGCCTGCCTTTAACAGCATATCGGTATTGTTTATTACGGCGTCATATTCACGCTTTTCAAGCGTTACCCTTACAGGCGTAAGCATAGCCTGCGACTGCGGAGTATGCTCGGCTTTAAGCTTATTAAACAATATGCGCTCGTGTGCGGCGTGCTTGTCTATAAGGAAAATACTGTTTTCCTTTTGGACAATTATATATGTACCGAAGGCTTCGCCGATAAGTGTTACCGGTATTTCCTCGGAAACTGTATTTTTTAAACCGGTATCTTCCTTTTGGGGTTCTGCCGTAGCTGCTGCCCTTTTCGGCTCCTCCTGCGTGTGCGCACCGTCATCAGCGGTTTTTCCGTAAAACACCGGCTTTTCAAAGTCGTTAAGCCGCATTTCGCCCTGCGGCGCTTTATTTATAAAGCTTTCTTTTTTAATTTCGGGCAGCTGCTTATAAATCCTTTCGGCGGCGGTTACAGCTTCGTCAATATTCTGCTGACGGAACTGCTCTGTTGTCATACGCTCAAACGGATTGAAGGTGTGTTTTGAAATACTAACCGCAGGTCGGCTGTCACCCGTATTAAGCGCATTTTTAACCGCGCCGTACACCGCGCTGAAAATTCGGTGCTCATCCGAGAATCTAACTTCGGTCTTTGCAGGATGAACATTTACATCAACCGCGTCAAACGGTACGGTTATATTTAAGACAAAACCGGGGAATTTGCCTATCATAGCGCTGTTTTTGTACGCCTGCTCGGCGGCGGCGGTTACCGTACCCGAACGCACGAGTCTTCCGTTAAGAAAGACAAACTGATTATTTCTCGTGGGTCGGCAGGCTACGGGCTTACAGGTAAGCCCCTCGACCGATATATGTTCAAATTCATAGCTGACGCTTATAAGCGACTGAGAAAAATCCCGCCCCAAAACGCTGTAAACAACGCTTTTGAGCTCGCCGTCGCCCGAGGTTGAAAGCAGCTGCTTGCCGTCGCGTATAAATTTAAAGGAAATTTCAGGGTGCGAAAGCGCAATTCGGTCTACCACCGACGATACCGCGTTAGCCTCCGATACATCCTTTTTAAGAAACTTCATTCGGGCAGGGGTATTATAAAAAATATCCCTCACTATTACGGTAGTACCGTCAGGGCAGCCGGCTTCATCATAAAGGAGCTGTTTTCCGCCCTCGATAATATAGTGCGTTCCGAATTCACTGTCGGCGGTTTTTGTCAGCATTTCCACCCTTGCTACTGAGGAAACGGCGGCAAGCGCCTCGCCCCTGAAGCCGAGGGTCGCAATGCAGTCAAGGTCGACACCGTCCTTTATTTTACTTGTGGCGTGCCGCAAAAATGCCAGAGGAACATCATCATGTGAAATTCCGCAGCCGTTATCGGTAACTCGCATATATGTTATACCGCCGCGCTGTATTTCTACCGTTATCTTATCCGCTTTTGCGTCTATTGCATTTTCAAGCATTTCCTTGATAACCGACGCGGGTCTTTCTACAACCTCGCCCGCGGCTATAAGCTCTGCAATTTCCCTCGGCAGAACATTTATTTTCGGCATTTTTACGACCTCCTTTTATGAAATTGATTTTGCTTTTTCTGAAAAATCCGCAAGGAGAGAGAGCGCCTCTATGGGGGTAAGGGTATCGGCGTCTATCGCCTGAAGCTCGTGAAGAATATCGGTAGCGCCCTGAGTTTCAAGAGAAAGCTGAGTTTGCGGCGCGGCTGTCCTGTAGGTTACAACGCCGTCCTCCAACGTTTTTTTGAGGATTGCCTTTGCCCGAGCTATTACGGGTTCGGGTATGCCGCTCAGTTTTGCAACTTCTATACCGTAGCTGTCGTCCGCGCCGCCGCGCACTATTCTGCGTAGGAATATTATGTCGTCTCCGCGTTTTTTTACCGCTATGTTATAGTTTTTAACGCCGCCGAGTTCGTTTTCCATTTCGGTAAGCTCGTGGTAATGCGTTGCAAACAATGCCTTAGCTCCAAGTCTTCTTTTATCAGCCACAAATTCAAGCACGGCGCGGGCAATTGACATTCCGTCATAGGTAGAGGTTCCCCTGCCTATCTCGTCAAGTATCAAAAGGCTGTTTTTGGTGGCGTTTTTAAGTATATCGGCAACCTCGCTCATTTCCACCATAAAGGTTGACTGACCCGAGGCCAAATCATCCGAGGCGCCGACCCTTGTGAAAACGGCGTCCACTATTCCAATTTCAGCCATTTGAGCCGGTACAAAGCAGCCTATTTGCGCCATTAAAACTATCAGTGCAGTTTGACGCATATATGTCGATTTACCTGCCATATTAGGTCCCGTTATAATGGCACAGCGATTGTCTCCCCCGTCAAGAAATGTATCGTTTGATACAAACGGCGTACTTATCATCTGTTCTACTACGGGGTGTCTTCCGCCCTTTATGCTGATTGTTCCGCTGTTGTTAACAAGCGGACGGCAATAATTATTGTCTGACGATACTGACGCAAAGGAACAGAGCACATCAAGCCGCGCAATTGCCGCGGCGGTGGTCTGAAAGCGAACAAGCTGTTCGGAAGTTTTTTTGCGTACATCGTCAAACAGCTCGTATTCAAGCTGAATTACACGGTCCTTTGCAGTAAGAACTCTGGTTTCAAGCTGTTTAAGCTCGGGGGTTATAAAGCGTTCGCAATTTGTAAGCGTTTGCTTTCTTATGTAATCCTCGGGAACACGGTCAAGAAAGGAATTTGTGACCTCGATATAATATCCGAAAACCTTATTGTAGCGAACGCGGAGATTTTTTATTCCCGTGCGCTCACGCTCCCTGTTTTCAATCTCGGCAATAAAATCCGACCCGTTGTTCATATCCGAGCGAAGAGAGTCGACCTCGCTGTTGTAGCCGGGCTTTATAAGACCGCCCTCCCTTACTGTTACGGGCGGTTCGTCGACTATCGCACGGTCGATAAGCTCCGCTATATCGTCAAGGGGGTCAATATCGTTATAAATCTGTTTGAGCATACGGCAGTCAGCCGCTTTAAGCAAATCCTTAATAAGCGGAAATTTGTGCGCCGTTGCCGAAACGCTTATAAGGTCCCTTGCCGACGCGGTTCCGTAAACAATTTTGGTAAGCAGGCGCTCTATATCGCGTATTCCGCTTAAATATTCGGTAGCTTCGCCGCGAAGAATTGTGTTTGAAAAGAGCTCGTCCACGGCGTTTTGCCGCAGATTTATCTCGGCTATGTTAAGCAGCGGCTTTTCCGCCCAGCTTCGTATAAGACGCTTGCCCATGGCGGTTTTTGTTCGATCAAGCACCCAAAGCAGCGAGCCCTTTTTGGATTTTGAGCGCATAGTCTCGGTGATTTCAAGATTCCGCACCGCCGTCATATCAAGCCGCATAAACTGCGATTCGGTGTAAACATCTACCTTATTTACCGATATATCTCCCGTAATTCCGGTTTCGTAAAGATACTGCAGGACTGCTCCCAGAGCCGAGGCGCAGGGACTGCCCTTTTCAAAGCCGATATTTTGAGTGCTTACAACCTTAAAGTGTTTAAGCAAAAGCGGCTCGCTTTTTTCAGAGTCAAAATATTCTTCGGTCTTTACGGTAACTGTTCCCGTATATCTGTTCTTAAAAAATTCGCAGAGCTCGGCATAATTCTTATACTCTTCAGATATAAGGATTTCTTTAGGGTTAAAGCGTGAGAGCTCGTCGATTACACGGGAAATATACTCGTCGCCGTCAACGCTCGTGACATGGCTTTCGCCCGTTGAAGCGTCGGTAAAGCAAACGCCGGCAGCACCCTTTTTAAGTGCAACGGCCGAAAGATAGCTGTTTTTACCCTCTTCAAGCATTGTATCCTCAATAACCGTTCCGGGGGTGATAATACGCACGACATCACGCTTAACTATGCCCTTTGCCTTGGCAGGGTCCTCGGTTTGCTCGCATATTGCAACCTTGTAGCCCTTTTCCACAAGCCTTGCTATATACCCTTCACAGCTGTGATAGGGTATGCCGCACATAGGCGCGCGTTCTTCCTTTCCGCAGTCCTTGCCGGTAAGCACCAAATCGAGTTCCTCGGAAGCGACCTTTGCGTCTTCATAAAACATCTCATAAAAGTCGCCGAGTCTGAAAAACAGAATACTGTCCTGATGCTGTGATTTTATTTCCATATACTGTCTCATCATAGGTGAGAGCTCGGTCATTTTTCAACATCCTTTCCGTTTCTGTTTCAATTATAAAAAATTCAATTTAAGATACTAATGGCATCCGCCGCAGGTAGAGCAGCTGCCGGTACAGCCTGCCGCGCTTATATCGCAGGTCTCGGGGTCTGCGCCCTCAAGGCACATAGAAATCAGGGTATTAACATCGTTAACCATACGGTCAACCTCGGCCTTAGCCGCGTTATACTCCGCCATAGCCTTTGAAGACATAATGCCCGAATAAACCTCGCGGAGCTTTTCGTTAAGCTCCTTTACCTTTTCGTCATCCTTATTATCGGAGCCAATCTCATTATCAAGCTGCATTCTTATTAAATTAAATTCACCGATTGACTTTTGAAGCTCCTCGTCGCTGTCGTTTGCAAGCTTTGCTTTTGCATAGCGTATAAAACGCTCGTCCTGCTGAATTGCGGCGCCTAATTTTCTTGCCTGTTCAATAACATCCATTATAAAATACCTCTTTTTAATTTATTTAATTATTGTGCCCTTAAGCACATTTGAATATGAATCAACCTTTACATTGACAAATTTTCCTATGAGAGAATCGTCACCCTCAAATTCAATAACCGCCGTACCCGAGGTGTGACCCGAAAGCAAACCTTCCGTATGTCCGTAATCATCGCACAAAACGCGGTATTCGCGACCTATAAGCGACTGCATATTTACCTTTGAAACTCTTTCCTGAGCCTGCAGCAGTTCGTTAAACCACTTACCCTTTTCCTCGCGGCTGACAGGATCGTCCATAACGGCGGCAGGCGTGCCCTCCCTCGGAGAATAGATAAAGGTGAAAAGCGATGAGAATTTCACCTGTTCGACAAGACTTACGGTCTGCTTGAAATCTTCATATGTCTCTCCCGGGAAACCGACTATAACATCGCTTGTCAGCGAAATATCCGGTATACGCATACGCGCTTCTTCAATAAGCTTTAAATACGCAGTGCGGTCGTAATGCCTGTTCATCAGCTTTAAAATACGGTCGCTTCCGCTTTGAAACGGCAGATGAAGATGCGTGCTTACCTTTTCACAGTCCCTTATAGCGTCAAGCAGTTCGGTTGTACAGTCCTTGGGGTGCGAGGTCATAAACCTTATGCGAAAATCGCCGTCAATATCGTTTATCATACGCAGCAGTCGGGCAAAATTCACGCCGTTTTCGCTGTCCTTGCCGTAGGAATTTACATTTTGTCCCAAAAGGGTTATATCCTTAAATCCGGCGGCAACCATTTCTCTTGCTTCTGCGATGATTTTTTCGCTCTCGCGCGAGCGCTCTCTTCCCCTTACATACGGTACGATACAGTAGGTGCAAAAATTGTTGCAGCCGTACATAATCGGCAGCCAGCCCTTAAAAGAGCCGTCCCGTCTTACCGGAATATCCTCCACAATATCAGAATTTTCATCGGAAATTTCAAAAATTCGTTCCGACCCTGAAAGGCGGTTATATATAAACTCAGGCAATCTGTGCGCAACATGGGTGCCAAAGCAGATATCAACATAAGGATAGCTTTTTCTAATTCTCTCCGATACCTGACTCTGCTGAACCATACATCCGCAGATTGCGAGAATAAGATCAGGCTTTCTGCGCTTGTAGTGTTTCATTGCGCCTATGTTGCCGTAGACCCTGTCCTCGGCATGTCCGCGCACAGCGCAGGTATTGTAAAGAATAAAATCGGCTTCTGCGACATCGTCGGTAAAAGAGTACCCCATTTCACAAAGCATACCCTTTATGCGTTCCGAATCGCTTACATTCTGCTGACAGCCGTATGTAATTACGCACGCCTTGGGATTTTCACCGTAAATGTTACCTAAAAGCGCGCGCACCCTTTCCTCGTATGCGGTCTGTTCTGCCGGAAAAGATATATCTTTAAAAGCTTGCGACAACTGAAAAACTCCCTGTAACAATAATCAATTTATTATACAATATCCCGTTCGTTTTTTCAAGCAATAACCTATGTAATTATGTTCACCGCGAAAAATTTACATTTTGATAATAAAAAATCGCCCTCGGGATATTCCCGAGAGCGCACAGTAAAACATCAAACTATTCTTACCCTGATAACGCCTTCGATATTTTCAATCTTTTCGGCAACGGTATCAACATTGTCGGTACCTATATCAAGCATTGTATAGGCATAATCGCCGCGCGATTTGTTTAACAGGTTTTCAATGTTAACATTGTCCTTTGCAAAAATTCCGGTAATTGCGGTAAGCATATTCGGAATATTCTTATGGATAACGCAAACACGCTTTTTACCGCTGCGCGGCATGGTTATTTCGGGCAGATTGACCGAGTTTACGATATTTCCGTTCTCGATATAATCAATAAGCTCCTTTGCAGCCATGCTTGCACAGTTATCCTCCGATTCGGGGGTAGACGCGCCGAGGTGCGGAATTGCAATAACCCCATCGGTTCCGAGAATATCGTCGGACGGGAAATCGGTTACATAAGCCGCAACCTTGCCTGCTTCAAGCGCCGCCTTAATTGCCTCGTTATCCACAAGTCCGCCGCGCGCAAAGTTGAGTATACGTACGCCGTCCTTCATTTTGGCTATTGAATCGGTATTTATGATGTTTTTGGTGGAATCGGCAAGCGGAACATGAAGGGTGATGTAATCGCATTTCTCGAAAATTTCGTTAATATCAAAAATGTGTACGGCGTTGTGGGTAAGATTCCACGCCGATTTTACCGAAAGATACGGGTCGTAGCCGTATACCTGCATACCGAGTGCGTTGGCGGCATTGGCAACCATAACTCCGATAGCACCGAGACCTATTACGCCCAGCCTTTTACCCTTAATTTCCGGTCCTGCAAAGGCGCTCTTGCCCTTTTCGACCATTTTGCCGACCTCGGCGCCGTTGCCCTTAAGGGTTTTAGCCCAGTCGATAGCCGAAATTACACGCCTTGAGCTTATAAGCATACCCGCAATTACAAGCTCCTTTACCGCATTGGCATTGGCGCCCGGAGTATTAAAAACAACGATTCCGTTTTCGGAACAGCGGTCAATCGGAATATTGTTGGTTCCGGCTCCGGCTCTTGCTATCGCTTTAAGAGTAGAAGGGAATTCAACGTCGTGCAGCGCGGCGGAGCGCACAATGGCGCCGTCGGCGTTTTCAACCTCGTCGCCTACGGTATACTTATCGTCAAAGACCTGAAGTCCGACCTTGGAAATCTTGTTATAGGTTTTAATCTTATACATTATGCATTTTCCTCTTCAAATTTTTTCATAAAGCTGACGAGCTTTTCTACACCCTCTATCGGCATCGCATTATAAATAGAGGCTCTCATTCCGCCTACACTGCGGTGTCCCTTGATATTTACAAAGCCGTTTTGCTTAGCTTCGGCTACAAACTTTGCGTCGAGCTCGTCATTGCCGGTGATAAACGGAACATTCATAAGCGAACGGTCCTCAGGAACAACGGTACCCTTAAAGAGCTTGCTTGAATCAAGGAAATCATAAAGAATCTTAGCCTTTTTCTCGTTAATCTTCTTCATTTCCTCAAGTCCGCCCATTTTCTTAATCCATTTAAATACAAGGCCGGCTATGTAGATTGTATAGCACGGGGGCGTGTTAAACATTGAACCGTTTTCGGAATGAGTCTTGTAGTTTAACATAGTCGGAGTGATATCCATTGCGTTTCCGATAAGATCCTTGCGGATTATAACAATGGTAACGCCTGCCGGCGCAACATTTTTCTGAGCGCCTGCATAAAGCACGCCGAACTTGGTAACATCAATCGGCTCGGAAAGGATACAGCTTGAAATGTCGGCTACAAGCGGTACCTTACCGGTATCGGGCAGCTGATGGTATTTTGTGCCGTAAATCGTGTTGTTCATACAAATATGAACATAATCGGCTTCGGGGTCAAAATCGGCCGCCGTTGTCTTCGGAATATAGGAGTAGGTTTTATCGGCAGAGGACGCTACAACGCGAGCCTCACCGTAACGAGCCGCCTCCTTATACGCCTTGTTTGCCCACTGACCCGTAATAATATAATCCGCCTTATGGTTTTTGTTCATAAGATTAAGCGGAACCATAGCAAACTGAGTAGACGCGCCGCCCTGCAGGAAAAGCACATCATAATCATCGGGTATATTCATTATATCGCGAAGATCCGCCTCCGCCTGTTTGATTATAGCGTCGTATTCCTTTGAACGGTGGGACATTTCCATAACCGACTGTCCGCTGTCTCCGTATTCAAGCATTTCTGCCGCGGCGGTCTTAAGAACTTCCTCGGGAAGCATTGAGGGACCGGCGCTGAAATTATAAACTCTTGCCATATTCATTCTACCTCCAAAATTTTTTGCGTTGTAGTACATTATATACGCGGCAGAATTTTTTGTCAATACATTTGTTAAAAAAATAACAGCATTTTTAAATTTCTTTGTTTTCGCCACGAAAACTTTGTTAAATAATTGTCAATATGCTTTGATAGCACTTTACTCTGAATTATGCAAAATAATCTTGTAAAGCGTCGTAAACTCTGCTATAATATTAAAAACAGTATGTTTTGGTAATATAGGAGGAAAATATGTCGGTAGGATTCAGAAAAAGTCTGTTCGGTTTTAACTGTGACGATGTTATGCAGTACATAGAAAAGACCCACAAGACCTTTAAGGACAAGCAGACCGAGCTTACAGAGCAGGTCGAGGAGCTTAATGAAAAGCTTAATCTTTCAAGGGAGGATTATGCCGCTGTCTCTGCGGAAAAAGACCGTATAGCATTACAGCTTAAGGAGTTTACCGACAAATATGATGAAATACAACGGCTTTCCGAAAACATCGGCAAGCTTTATCTTGTCGCGCAGGCAAACGCTCAGGCTATTATGGCAAATTCGGCCGAAAGCTCAAATTTAGCTTCGGGCGAGGTTGAGCGCAATCTCGCCGCTATTGACGAAGCGCACGAATCACTCGGTGAGCTTAAAGAAAATATACTTTCCACCTCTAACGCCTTTGTTGCCGAGGTTGACAGAATGATATCCTCTCTTACCGAAACCAAGGATAAAATTGCCGAAAACACTGTATCAACCGAAGAGTGCAAGGCTAATTTTGAAGAAGTTTATAACAGTATAGTAAAATGAAAGAATATAATCTCACGACCGAACAATTACCTGAATTCTGCGAGAAACTGCACGCAGGCGACAGGGTAATTCTTTCGGGAACCGTTTATACCTCGCGCGACGCCGCGCACAAACGAATATTTGAATTGCTTGAAAGTAAAGGAGAGCTTCCCTATCCTATTAAAGGCTCGGTAATTTACTACGCAGGACCCACCCCCACACCCGCCGGTATGGCGATAGGCAGCTGCGGACCGACAACCTCTAAGCGTATGGATCCGTATACGCCGCGATTGCTTGATTTAGGTCTTGCCGCCACCATAGGAAAGGGCGACCGCTCACAAGAGGTTGAAGAAGCGATTCGCCGAAACCGCTCGGTATACCTTTGCGCAATAGGCGGCGCGGGTGCGCTTGCCGCTTTAAGCATTTCAAACTGCGAGGTCATAGCCTTTGAAGATCTCGGCTGTGAATCGGTAAAAAAACTTGAACTGAAAGATTTTCCCTTAATCGTAGGTATTGACTGTAACGGGGGAAATATTTTTAAAAAATAAAAACAAAGTTTAAAAGAGGTTCTGCCGTCAAAATTTCGGCAGAACCTCTTTAATATTTCAAAATAACATTATATTACTTCACTTCATCAAATACGCGCACATAATCCACAGTAAAGGTATCGCCCTCGGCCTTTTCCAAATCATCCCACTGGGACCAGCTGGAAGAACGGTATCCCACAGCCTCGGTAGAAATCAAAATAAACTGCTCGGTTTGAGAGACAGGATACGGGGCTTTAACCTCCCATGTCATTTCACCGTCTACATAATAGCGGTAGTATTCATCGGTCCATTCAAGTCCGAATATATGATATCCGTCTTCTGTTTCTTTAAGCGGCACCCGAAAAACTCCCGTGCTTTGATGTTGTGTGCCATAGCCGTTCCAATGATTGTTGTGTGTAATTATATTATGCGGCTCGTACTTAGTGCGCCAGAACTGCTCCATAATATCTACCTCCACACCGCTGAATTCGGGGTTAAGGGTAGTGCCGATTATAGGTGATTGAAGCCAAAAGGCGCTCCACCAGCCTTCCTTTTGCTGCATTTTGCAGCGGCATTCGTAATAGCCGTATTTATGCATAAATTTCGGCTGCTTTATTTCGCCGATAGGCCACTTGTAATAATTCTCGTTTTTATCTTCTGCTTCGCGGTTTTCGGCGGATGAAACATCGTACTCCTCCGACTCGCCGTCCATAAGATTATAACCCGTTTGAAGCTGAGTCGTACAGTAGACCCCATTGCGTTTTTCAAGCTTAAATACTATATTTGATTTTCCGTCTATTTCATATGCGTCCTCTACCCAATGCGGCGAGCGTTTGCCCATCATATTAAGACGGGGGACCCATTTCGCGGTATCAAGTTTTTCACCGTCAAACTCATCCGCCCAAACAAGTTTCCAGCTCTTGCCTTCGGGCAAAAGGCTCGGAGCGTGATTTTCCACTTCAAATTTTTTCATATTTTTCTTTTCCTCCTTTACATAAATAAATCTTTGTGATATTTTTAATATAGCACATTGTCACAGTATTTTGTTTATAAAATCTATTTTGTTTTTTAAAAATTCTCTTTTTTGAGGAGGATATATTTTATGGGTAACAACTTGCCTAAAATTTACTGTGCGGGATTTTATGACAGTAAAAAACACTTTAACGAGGCAAAAATATCCCCTGAAAGACGCGTTAAATATTACGAGATTGAAATGTTCTGCCGTGACGGCGGCAGTTCATTTATAAACGGGCAAAGAAACATTATAGAAAAAGGCAATATTTTGGTTGCAAAACCCGGTGATATGCGCTGCAGCAAGCTGCATTTTACCGCAAAATATATTCATTTTGAGGCTGATGACAGCCTAATAGCAGAATTGCTTGATTCCTTGTCCGCTTTTTACCGATTTGACTTTACGGAAGAATTTGAAGACCTATTCGACGAAGTATACCGATGCATACTTTCCGAAAATAAATATGCTATGATTTTAGCATCAGCAAAACTGCTTGAGCTTATCTACAAATTAAAAAGCGAAACACTTATGATAGAAAGCGGCAAACGCAATTTTAATCAATCACCTATATTAAAGGCTGTTAATTATATTACCTTTCATTACACGGAAAACATAAGCACACATGACATTGCCAAGCACTGCGGTATGAGCGTTTCATATTTTCACAAAAAATTTGTTGAGGCAAACGGAATTACGCCTAATGAATACATAAATAAACTCCGTATTTCCGAAGCTAAAAAAATGCTGTTATCAGGCAATGAACCTGTTTCAATAATAGCTGAAAAATGCGGATTTAATTCTCAGGCATACTTTACGTACTGCTTTAAAAAGTCGGAGGATACCTCTCCGCTTAAATATCGAAATTCGGGTAAATACATTATATAACAAATTTGTTTTATCAAACCTTCGCCCGATACATATCATATGTATATAGAATTATTTTGCGAGGGTTTGATTATGTACAACAATTACTATCCCTTTATAAACCTGCCGCTGAACTTTGCATATGATTCGTTGGAACCCTATATTGACGAAAAGACAATGCATCTGCATCACGACCGCCATCTTCAAACATATATTGATAATTTAAACGATATTTTAAAGGATAATCCGCGGCTGCAAAGGCTTTCTCTTGAACAGCTTATAATATCTGCCGACAGACTGCCCTGTAAACTGAGAGATAAAGTAAAAAACAACGCCGGCGGAGTTTACAATCACCGATTTTTCTTTGACGGGCTGCGTAATCCGTCCGAAAATCAGCCGTCAGGCGCGCTTGAAGAAAAAATAAACCGACAGTTTGGAAGCTTTTCTGAATTCAAAGCAGAATTTAAAAAAGCCGCTCTGTCGGTTTTCGGTTCGGGGTACGCCTGGCTTGTCGGAAACGGCTGCGGTTTAAAAATAATTACCACGCCTAATCAAAACTGCCCGATAGCGCAGGGTTTTCGCCCGATTATTACCGTCGATGTATGGGAACACGCCTATTATCTTAAACATTATAATCTGCGCGGCGATTATATAGACGACTGGTTTAAAATTATAAATTGGGAGCAGGCAGAAAAAAACAGTATTCTTTAAAATCAATATAAAGCCAACGCCGCAAATGCAGAAGATTCTGCACTTACGGCGTTGAATTTTGGTTACGGCTTATCTCTAATCACCACTGGCGTCGGCTATTCTTTTGGTTTTATGAACCGTTCCGTGCGGATGCTTCGGCGGCGCATAAACCGAATAAACCTTAATCGGAGAGCAACCTGTATTGATTATGTTGTGCCATGTGCCGGCAGGGACGAACACGGCGTCTCCTGCTCCGATACATTTCTCAAAATTAAGATTTTCTTTTGAACATCCCATTTTGACAATGCCGACGCCTGACTCCAAGCGGATAAACTGGTCTGTATCGGAATGCATTTCAAGACCTATTTCGCCGCCCGCCGGAATACACATAAGTGTAAGCTGAAGATGACAGCCGGTCCATAATGCCGTTCTGAAATTATTATTGCGGCAGGTTGCCTTTTCAATATCGGTAACAAACGGTTGTGGACCGTAATCCGTTATGCGTGAATTCTCGTCTTTGCCGTTATAA
>JAEDML010000078.1 GCA_016303035.1 Clostridiaceae bacterium
AGTAGTTACTCCTTAAATTAAACTAAACATTACAAGTTTATCATATATATCGGTTATTATCAAGGAAAATTATGGCGGTAAGAAGAAAATCGGAAAAAACAGCCTCCGCAAGAGCGGAAGCTGTAAATTTATTATATCGAAATTTTTTTAAGTTTCTTTTTATCTGAAGCGATGTTGTATTTTTCAATAAGCGATGCATACTTATCATCCATGTATTTGCTGAAACTGTCGCTGAAAATTTCGGATTTCCACGATACCATACCCTTGCCTTCATAGTACATCAGGTAACAGCCCTCTTCACCTGCCACTACCTCGCAATCGCCTTCAGTGCGTTTTCCATCGAACGCCCATTCTTCGGCGGCGCTGTCAAGCACGTTCTTTTGAAGATTTTCGTAAAGTCCTCCGTTTGAAGCGCTTTCATAATCCTCGCTGTTTTCCTTGGCGAGAACCGCAAATGATGCAGAGGTCTTATCGCCCTCCGACCAGCTGTTGAGTGCAGAATTTGCAGATTTTTGAGCATATGACGCGTCGCCGTAGGTAGAGTTACTGTAATATATTACGCGGACATTGACGGTGCTGTAATCCTGTTTGTAGGGGGCTTTAATAATGTAATATACAACGGTTTTGCCGTCTTCTTCTGCCAAAAAGGTATCGCCGTCTTTTACACCGTCTTGGAAGGCGGATTTATCAACCGTTTCGTTCTGACCGTACGGGTATGAGGTCACCGAAAGATTTGCAAGAAACATTGCGGCGAAATCTCTGTCAATCTCAGTTCCGTAATTTTCACTGTAATTCTTTGCGGCGTCGTCACATGCGGCAGACTTATATTCTTCATAAGACTGTGCGCTTTTTGCGGCTTCGGCAAACTCGTCATAATTAAATGCGTAGCTTGTCACATCAACCGCAGAGTATTCGGCAATATTGTCGGAATAGAGCTTATCATATTCTTCATCGGTCAGATTGTACTCAGACTTTAGTATATTGTAGTATTTTTCGGAGAGAGAGGAGAGCTCAAGACAGTCGCGTATATCCTTTTCGGTAACTCCGCGCCCGTATAGGTAGGCATAATATTCAAGCTCGGTTTCATCGCTCGATTCGGCGCGACTTTTAAGATTTTCAACGGTATCGTCTATGATTTTCTTATCTTCATCATCAAGTTTAACTCCGCTTAACTTTGCTTCCTCTGCAAGAGCAAGTTCTTTACGAACCCTGTCTTCCGCCACGCTCATAAAATGGTCGAACCATGTTCCGTCTTTATAATAGCTGTCCTGTTTTTTAAGCGACTTGTCGGATTTAAGTCCCATATCGTCCAAATCGCTGTAATTGCGGTTTATAAAATCGCGGTATTCCTCATAAAAATAGTAAGACATCATAGAATTGTTGATTTGATAATTATCTGATGAAATCGAAACCTTTTTTCGCATAAAATATCCGTTGTCAAGCAGCGAATTCATCAAAAGATAAATTGCAAGGGCTAAAATAACTACGCCGGTAACCGCACCTGAAACGATTGCCGCAAGTCGGTCCATACGGCGCATCGCCTTTTTTTCTTCAAACTGCCTTTGCTGACGCTCAAGACGCTCCGCTTCCTTTAACTGCCTTGTTCTGCCGGATTTACTCATTTTATGTACTCCAATACTTGTATTAAAATTTTATAATTATTATATAACATTATATCAAAAAAATCTACAATTCGGTAAATATTTTGTAAATTGTAAAATTTACAGCATAGGACGGTTGAAATTTACCGAATAACGATATATAATTCATTAAAACATTAAATCTTAAAATTCGGCGGAGTTTTTATGAAACAGATACATCCTATACCGCCGCTGTATTCAGCGAGTTCAAGCGTGCTGATACTCGGCAGCTTTCCGTCTGTAAAATCACGCGAGCAGGAGTTCTTTTACGGTCATCCGCAAAATCGCTTCTGGAGGGTAATTGCGGCGGTTTACGGAACAAGCGTACCGAATGCGGTAGAAGAAAAGAAAAAGCTTATTCTTTCAAACGGCTTAGCCCTTTGGGATGTTATAGCCGAATGTGAAATTGAAGGCTCGTCGGATTCTTCAATAAGTGCGGTAAAGCCGAACGATATAAGTATAATACTTAATAACTGCCCTGTAAAAAGAATATTTGTCAACGGCAAAACGGCTGAAAAATATTATATTAAATACATACAGCCGAAAATCGGCTTAAAGGCAGTGTGTTTGCCGTCAACAAGTCCTGCAAATGCGGCATGGAGCTTTGAGAGACTGTGTGAAGCTTGGAAAGTTATAAAATTATAAAATTTTACGAGGTGTAATATGAACATGTGGAACGGATTTAAGTGCGAGGAGTTTGAATTTGAAGGTAAAAAGGCTGTTGTTGTTTTCCCTGACGATTCGGTAAAAACAGGTAAGTGGATGTTTAAAACCGAGTATTTCGGAGCTTTCCCCGAGCTTGAAATCGAGTTGCTCAAAAAGGGATTTCATCTTGCATTCGTTGCAAATACAAATCGTTGGGGACTGCGCGAGGACTTGGAACGAAAGGCAAGGTTTGCCGATTACATAACCGAGAAATACGGTCTTGAAGAAAAGTGCGTCCCGATAGGTATGAGCTGCGGAGGTTTATTTGCAATAAAGTTCGCCTCGCTTTATCCGCAAAAGGTTACGCTTTTATATCTCGATGCACCGGTGGTAAATCTGCTTTCATGCCCTGCAAGGCTCGGAATAAAATACGAGCAGCAGATTGCACCCGAGGAGATGTATAAGGCGCTGGGACTTAATGCAAGTACGCTTTTATCATACAGGGACCATCCGCTTGACCATCTGCCGAATCTTATAAAGAACCGTATTCCGGCTGTGCTTGTTTACGGAGACAGCGACCGTACGGTCTATTTCGGTGAAAACGCCGCACTTGTGGAACAGGCGTATGAGGGTACAGGAATTCCGTTTAAATCAATAATAAAGCATGGCGGAGACCATCATCCCCATGGGCTTGAAGATAATACTGTGGTAGTAGATTACATACTGAAAAATGCCTACCTATAAAAAATCTGTCTCACTTTTTCAGTGAGACAGATTTTTTATTACATTGCGGTGGGTGTAAAGCCTAAATCTTCAAGCTCTGCAATCGCAGTGTTAAGGCAATTTTCGCATCCGTCTACCGTTACGGTCTTTTCTTCGAGAGAGACGGTAAAGTTAAGCTGAGCTGCTCTTAGCGCGTTTTCTATACGCTTTACACAGGCTTCGCAGTGCATATCGGGTACTGAAATTTTTCTTTCCATTTTTGATTCCTCATTTCATAAGTTTTTGAAGCGTTGCTGTCAGTTCGTCTATTACGGTATCATCACCGCTGCGTATTCCGTCCGCAACGCAGGTGTGAATGTGATTAGACAGCAGTTGTCTGTTAAAGGAGTTAAGCGCCGCCTGAATTGCCGAAACCTGCATTAAAATATCGGTGCAGTAGGTGTCGTTTTCGAGCATACTTTTAACGCCGCGAACCTGGCCCTCAATGCGGTTCAGCCTGTTTATAAGTCCTCGGTATTCCTTAGAATCTCTGTGTTTATGCTTTTGCGTACAATTGCATTCGCTCATAGCTTTTTCCTCCTTAATCTCAGGGCGTTTCCCACAACGCATACGGAACTGAATGACATCGCAAGCCCTGCAAGCATAGGACTTAACAAAGGACCGCCGAAAGCGTACAGCAGACCCGCCGCAACGGGAATACATACCGCGTTGTAGCAGAACGCCCAAAACAGATTCTGTTTTATATTCCTGATGGTAAACCTGCTGAGTCTTATGGCTTTTACAACATCACGGGGGTCGCTGTGCATAAGCACAATATCGGCGGATTCTATCGCTATGTCACTGCCGGCGCCGATTGCACAGCCTATGTCTGCTGATGTAAGCGCAGGCGCGTCGTTAATACCGTCGCCAACCATTAACACCGTGCCGTATTCCTTTTTAAGCTCATTTACAATTTCTGCCTTTTGCTCGGGAAGCACTTCGGAATAAACCCTGTCACAGCCGAGAAGCTTTGCGTTATATTCGGCGCAGGCGCGGTTATCGCCCGATAGAATAACGGTTTTAATTCCGAGTTTTTTAAGCTGGTCAAAGGCTTCAAAGGATTCCTGTTTTAATTCATCGGCAAGCGCTATAATACCCAATACTCCGTGGTTATCTGATACATAAACTACCGATTTACCCTCAGCCGAAAGCCTTTTGGCTTCAGCCGTAAGGCTTTGCGGAACCAAGCAGCGCTCGGCGGTGAAATCATATTTTCCTACGTATATTTCATTGCTTGCAAAGGTAGCCTTTATGCCTTTCCCCGATATATTTTCAAAATTTTCAGGTTTGTCCCACGAAATTCCGAGACCTTCGGTATAGTTTACTATTGCTTTTGATAATGGGTGGTTTGCAAGCGCCTCGCACCCGGCCGCAAGGCTTAACATACGGTTTTTGTCCTCCGATACAACATCGGTGACTGTCGGTTTTCCAACCGTAACCGTGCCGGTTTTATCGAAAACCGCCGCTTTTGTTTTGTGGGTTGTTTCAAGCACCTCGCCGTTTCTTATAAGTATACCGTTTGAAGCGCCGAGCCCTGTTCCTACCATTACGGCAGTCGGAGTTGCTAGCCCCAGAGCACAGGGGCAGGCGATGACTAAAA
Organism: Clostridiaceae bacterium; assembly: GCA_016303035.1. Taxonomy (GTDB): domain Bacteria; phylum Bacillota; class Clostridia; order Oscillospirales; family Acutalibacteraceae; genus UBA737. The sequence continues at coordinate 4,648 of JAEDML010000078.1, forward strand.
CGCCTGTAAATACCTTAAGGGCAAAGGCGATATCCTTTCCCACGGCAAGCCAGATAACGGCCGCGGCGGCGGCAATGATAATAACAAACGGCACAAAGATACCTGATACTTTGTCGGCAACCTTTGAAATAGGCGCCTTTTTGTTCTGTGCTTCCTCGACAAAGCTGATTATTTTGGATAACGCGGTGTCCTTTCCCACCTTTGTAACCTTTATATAAAGTACGCCGTTCAGATTAAGACTGCCGCCCGTTACAGAATCTCCCGCGTTTTTTTCAACGGGCATACTTTCTCCCGTAAGCATTGCTTCATCAACCTCGCCGCTGCCGTTTTCTACGGTACCGTCAAGCGGGATTTTAGCACCGGGCTTTACAAGGACGGTATCTCCCACTTTTATTTCGGAAGTGGCTTTTTCAATTTCACGACCGTCAGATATTACGATTGCGGTGTCCGGGGAAAGCTCCATCAGCTTTTTTATCGCTCCTGCGGTTTTTGTTTTGCTGCGCTGCTCAAAATATTTTCCCAGCATTATAAGCGTTAACACAACAGCAACACTTTCAAAGTACAGATTATGCACAGCGTGCTTATTAAAGCTAATGGTGTACATCATAACAAAACTGTATATAAAGGACGCGCCTGCGCCTATCGCTACCAGCGAATCCATATTCGGGTGGCCGCGGAAAAGCAGGGAAAGACCTTTTGTAAAAAAGCGTCTTCCGATAAACAAAACCGGTACTGTCAGTATAAGCTGCGTAATTGCGTAATTGTAGGGATTAGAATTCATATTTATAATTTTCGGTACAGGCAGGGGAGTTTTCAGCATCTGTCCCATGGAAATATAAAGCAGTACGGCGGAAAGAATTGCCGATATTATCAGCGGCATTGCCGATGACGGCTGTTTGCGCGGCTTTTCCTTCTGCTTTTTTATATCAATTTCGCGGCTGATACCGAATCCCGCTTTTTCTACAACCCTTATAAAATCCTTTTCACCTGTATTTTTCTCATCGTAGGTCACGGTCATTTTACCGGTTATAAGGTTAACTTCACAGCTTTTTACTCCGTCAAGCCGAGACACCACGCGCTGAACCGAGGCTGAGCAGGCGGCGCATGACATTCCGCTTATTAAATAACTTTCGGTTTTCATATTAACTCCTTTCTGACGATGTATTAAAACAGGACTTTAATTCTGCGGCAGCAATTGAAGGAGATTAAAGGTAATATACCGTCAATAAAATTATATACCCCCATAGGGTATTTGTCAATCAAAAAAATCCTGCACATTATTATGTGCAGGACAGTCTGAAAAACTAAAAATGTATACAAGTATTTTTAGTTTTTGTTTTTTCGGCGACAGGTGCGTCGAAAAAACACCTTGTAGGCGAAAAATAGCTT